>JALYXG010000523.1 GCA_030947205.1 Chloroflexota bacterium | reverse complement strand
GGAAGGCTTCGAGCTGTTCCTGACGACGCCCATGGGTATCTTCGACGGTCAGACGGCGCTCTACCTGATCGAAAACGGTGAGAGCGAACAAGTCTTTTCCGCTCTCGCTGAGGATTACGAAGGCATGGGCTGGTAGAGGCGATTTTGTTCATCGCCGATCAGGTCGGCGCATGCTATGCGCATCTACGATCACCCATGTGGATATGCCCTACCAAATACCCAGCCATGGCATGGCGTAGGGGCGCATAGCATGCGCCCGCATCCCACGCCTGCCGCTACAAACTCGATTCCACCACCGTCGTATCCGGACGCTTGCGGACTTCGGGAAGGAGGGTCGTGCCGATGCCGGGCGCGGTCGGAGCGAGAATGTGGCCATCCTCGACCTGCACGATCTCGGTGACGAGGTTCGGGTAGGTGACGCGCAGGTACGAGCGCAGCGATTCCTGATAGACGGCATTCGTCGCATTGATCGCCAAATGTACCCCGGCAAAGAGCGTGAAGGGGCCGGTGCAGTCGTGCATCGCCACCGGGCGCTTGTAGGTCTCGGCCATCGTCGCGATCTTCTTCGATTCGGTGATACCGCCCGCCCACGTCGGATCAATCATGATGATGTCCGCCGCGCGCTGCTCCAAAACCGGCTTGTACTCGTAGCGCGTCGTCAGATACTCGCTGGCGAGGAGCGGGGTCGTCGTGCTCCGCTGCAACTCCGCGAGCGCGCCGATGTCGTCCGCGCGCATCAGGTCTTCGAGCCAGAACGGCTCGAACTCCTCCAGTGCGTGCGCGATCTTTTTCGCCGCCGGGAGCGACCAGAAGCCATGCCCCTCGACCATGATTTCCATCTTGTCGCCGACTGCTGCGCGTATCTTGCGGAATGGCTCCAGGCCGCGATTAAGGTCCGCGTTGTCAATCCGCTGCCCGCCGAGCGTGCGCAGATCGGGGTCGAACGCCCCACGAAAGGTCCGCCAGTCGTCGTACTTGCCCGGCGTGTGGGCGATGTAGTCGAAGGGCCAGATCTTCATGCCGGTGATCCCCTCGCTGAGAAGATCGAGGGCGAGTTCGTCCGCGCGGGTCATAAAGGCGATCAGGTCCTCATACTTCCCCGCGTCGTTGCCGGTGTCCGTGCCGTAGCCCGTGCCGCCGCGCGTCGGGCGACCGTAACTCGGTCCGCCGCAGGTGTTGTAGGTCTTGATCCGGTCCCGCGCCGCACCGCCGAGCACCTGCCAGACCGGCATCCCCGCCGCCTGCCCGAGGATGTCCCACAAGGCGACATCAATCGCCGAAAGCCCGCGAATCTCCGCACCCTTGCCCGCGATATGCGCGATCACCTCATAGAGACGCCGCCAGTGCAGTTCGATGGCGAGCGGGTCGTGCCCGAGCAGCATCGGCGCCGCGAACTGGTGGACGTACCCCCTGAGCGCGTCCGTCATGTAGAACGTATCGCCGTACCCGACCAGTCCTTCGTCGGTATGCACGGCGATAAAGAGGATGTGTGGATAGTCCTCGACATGGATCGTCTCGATTTTCGTGATCTTCACCGGGTCTCCTCTCCATTCTTCCGCACCCGCTCCAACTCCTCCAGAATCCACATCCGCGCCAGCGTCGAAGCGCCCAGCCCCTTCGGCTTCGCGATTGCCTGTAGTGCGTCGAAGGTCTCCTTATCCAACCGAATCGAGAGCATCCATGTTGACTTTAGGGGCTTCGCGATCTCAAACTCCACCGGCTCGAGTTCGTCCTGATACTCGGAAGCATCATGGGTATCCCAAAACTCGGCCATTTCCTCGATAGTTGCGAAATCGGGGATTCGGTTCTTCGTCTCCGTTTGAATCGCTTTCATTGTTTACTCCTTAAGGGCGACGATAGGTCCGTTGCTCACCACGTGTTGCATCTCGCGCGCTAACAACGTAATAGGTCCGACCAATACGCCGGGCGAGCACCACGAACAGATACCGGCCAGTATCTGTTTGACCAACGAGTTGATACGTATTGTCTCGCCCTCGTGTCATAGAAGCGGCCTCAGCGACCGCTTCTATCGCTTCTGCACTACCGACGTGATGTCGCGCGATGTGCTCTTCATTCCAATCGTCCCAGATTAAATCATCGAAGTAGACCAATAGGGACTCCTTACGTCATACATTGTCATACACGCGCATCGAGATCGCAACACGAAGAGCGAACAATACAAAGTACGTATCATCCAAACACGGATTATACATTTTACTGCGGGCGACCGGGATGACACTTTGGCGCTATTTCGGGACGAGCGCGATCTGGAAAATCTCCGGCCAGTTCTTGCCGGTGACGAAGAGGCGGCTCGTCGCGTCGTCATAGGCAATACCGTTCAGTTCGGCGATGGACGGGCTGCGGTCGGCGTCGGGCAGCAGGCCGGTCAGGTCAATCCAGCCGAGGATCGCGCCCGACGCGGGATCAATGCGGACAATGCGATCCGTCAGCCAGACATTGGCGTAAATCTCGCCATTGATGTATTCGAGTTCGTTGAGATTGGTCAGCGGCTGGCCGTAGTCGGCAACGCTAATCGTCCGCACGACCGCGAATGTTGTGGGGTCGAGGAAGCGGATGCGCGCGGTGCCGTCGCTCATGATGAGGAAGTGTTCGTCGTGCGTCAGGCCCCACCCTTCGCCATCGTACGCGAAAGTGCGCTCGAGGCAGAAACATTGGAGGTCGTACACAAACCCGATGTGCGATTGCCAGGTTAGTTGGATCAGTTTCCCGTTAAAGAGGGTCAAACCTTCCCCGAAATACTCCGGTGCGAGCGGGAGGCTCGCGATCACTTGCCCCGTTTCGGCATCCACCTTCCGCAGACTGGACATGCCGTTGAGTCCTGTGCTCTCGAAGAATGCGCCATCGGCGTAGACCAGCCCTTCGGTGAATGCCGCCGGGTCGTGTGGCCAGTGATTGAG
>JALYXG010000080.1 GCA_030947205.1 Chloroflexota bacterium | reverse complement strand
CGTGGCAACCACCGTCGCGACGACACCGACGACCAATGTGTGCCCGAACGCGCTCCGCGTCCGCGCATCCGTAACCAGGTCGTGGTACGGCGCGAAGGTGATGGTCGCCGTCGCGCCGACATGGAACGAGCGCCAGATAAGCCGGTACGCTGGGTACAGAACGATGAACGCAATCACCGTGACGAGCAGCGCGTACGCCAGTCGCTCGCCGCGAAACAGGTCGCGCCCCCGCGCGCGCCAGGTATCCCCCCGTGTGGGGCTGGCGGCTCGACTCGTGGCCGGGCCGATCAAACCGGGTACGCTCTCCGGCGTTCGCACGCTACGCCCCGAAGATGTCAGTGAACTGCTTCTTCGCGTCCGACAATTGCTTCGCGACCGCCGGCGCGTCCACCGCGAACTCCTTGACCGTGCCGGGCACCCCGGCGGGTGGTGCGAGGCCTAGCAGGAGCGGGATATAATTCTGCGTGACGATCAGCGCCTGCCCATCCGGCGACAATACGAAGTCCACGAATGCCTTCGCGGCGTCGAGGTTCTTCGTCCCGGCGACGACCGCGATCGGTTCTGTGACCGGGATCGCGCCGTCGGTCGGGTAGATCATTTCGACGGGCGATCCTTTCGCCTTCGCTGCCCGCACGCCGTTATCCGTGACGATGCCGACGGGCGCTTCGCCGGAAATGATCTTGTTCAGCGCGTCACCGTTCGCCTGCACGACCGTCATGCCGTTCCGCTGCAACCCCTTCACGAAGTCCGCACCATACGCCGTGGTGTTGAGAAAAACGGCGTAGTTGAGCGCCGCCGCGCCCGAATATTGCGGGCTGGGCGAGACAAGTTTCCCCTTGTACTCAGGCTTCAGGAGGTCTTTCCACGTCGCGGGTTTCGGGAGGTTCGCGGTCGTGTTGACGGCGATCCCACTGTTGATGATTTTCGTGCCTGTATAGTATCCCTCCGCGTCCACAAATTGCTTGTCGAGTGCACTCGCGAAGGGCGATTTGTAGGGCTGGAGGAATTTATCCGCCTTCAGGTTCTCCATCGTCGGCGCGTCCGCGATCAGCAGGACATCAGCCTGGATGCTCTTCGCGTCCTGCTCGGCGCGCAGTTTGGCGATCACTTTCTCGGTGCCGTCGCGGTAAATCGTGACGGCGACATTTGGGTACTTCTTGTTGAACGCCGCCTTGAGGCCATCCACATCCGTCTGCACCGCCGAGGTGTAGAGCGTCACTTTGCCAGCTAGGCTTGGTGAGACGGCGGAGCCGACCGGGGCCGCCGTCCCGCTCGTGCTCGCCGCGATGGCGGGCGTGGATGCGCCGGTGGTCGCCGTGACGCCCGGCGCCGCCGTGATGGCAGCAGTCGCGGTCGGCACGCTCGGCGGCGCGGTCGGGCTGCCGACAGGGGCGACGGTGCCGTTCGTGCTCGCGGCGCTCGCCGGTGTGGATGCCCCACTCGTCGGACTACCGGCGGCCTTCGGCGTCTCGGTCGCCTTCGACCCACCGCACGCCGCCAGCACAGCCGCAGCCGCACTCGCCGCGATTCCGCTCAAAAAATGTCGCCGTGACAGGCGCTGCACCATGATCCTTGCTCCTTGATTCGGACGATCACATTCGACGATTCCGTCTATCTTGTACGAAGTATGGCATACTGATGCTATGGAAGCATTATCTCAACCCTGAGGCGGTGACTATCTTTGGTGTTTGATCCCACCGTCAAGGCAAAGAGGTTCACTTCAATGGCACGGCATCACCGCATCACGATACAGCCGGAGCCGGGTTTCACCGCCGCATTGCAACGATTGGATGCCTTCGCCATGTACCCTCCTGACTGGGACGATGGAGGGGCCGCAACGATTGCTTCAGATACGATCCTACGCGCAAAGGAACTCGTGCAGGGTGTTTATCGTAGCGTTCAGCATAGCGACGAAGCAGAGCCGTTCTATATCGGGCCAATTCCGAACGGTGGCATTCAGGTCGAATGGCGTGGGATCGCTGAAGGCATCGAAGTCGAAATCCGACCCGATGGGACGTATGGCTGCTTGCATGTACAGACGAATGCGCACGAACCGGCGATGCACCACCAACGCGCGGTCTCATACGATACGATCGTCGCGTTGGTTGCCGGAATATTGGACGTGTCGCGCCCGTGACTACCGCGATAGGAATCATTCTCCCGATTGATGACGATGACACATTGTTCAGGCGGATCGCTCCCGACTTCGTCAAAAAGGATGGCTCGATAAGCACAAGCGCATTCAAGAGGAATCGCGTGCCCGACAACGAGATTTCGCTCGAACTCGAAGCGCTTTCAAGCCCCGAAGAATGTTCGAATCGAGGAAAGACCCCTGGGTTCGCGGTGGGACGCCTTGTTGCTATTCTTCCGCGTTCGTTGGGATTTGAGGTGCGCCACGATCCTCTGCCGAATGAGGAATATCCCGATGCCGCGAATTACGCCCACTGCATCGCGGTCGGCGAAAATGATGAGGTGAAATGCAAATGGTTGGCGCTCGGAACCACCATTTGTTTTGCAGCATCGCCGCGTACCCCGATATAAGCATCTTCCTTTCCGTTCCCGTTCGTCAACGACCGCGTCGCGTATACTGCACGGATGGAAGATCGTTCCGCCGCGCCCACGCTGCACGCCGCCCCGCTCGTCTGCCCGCATTGCGGGAGTGGCGACCTCGCGCGGGACGCGGAGCATCCACACGAGTTCGTTTGTGCGCATTGCCAGACGCGCTCGCGGATGCTGCCGCGTGGCGGCGCGCTGCTCGTGCTCGGCTGGGTTTGCCCGGACTGCGGTCACGACAACGAGCGCGGCAACCGCTTCTGCACACAGTGCGGCATGCCGCTCACCAAGCCGTGCCCGAACTGCGGCGCGGCGATGCGCGTCGGCGACAAATTCTGCAATGCCTGCGGCAAGACCCGCAACCAGCTCGTCGCGGAATGGTACCGGGCGGGCAAGGGCGCGCTCGACGCCGGGCGACCGT
>JALYXG010000432.1 GCA_030947205.1 Chloroflexota bacterium | reverse complement strand
AATTCGAGCGCGCCCGCCGCTACGTGACCGGCAGCCTGCTGATGGGACTCGAAGGCAGCGCGCCGGTCGCATCGTGGATCGGGATGCGGGAATTGCTGCTCGGGGACATCCTGACGCCGGAAGATGTCGTCGCGCACTACAATGCCGTGACAATCGAGGACGTGCAGGCCCTCGCCCGTGACCTCTTCCTCCCCGAACGCCTCAACCTCGCCATCGTCGGCCCCTATGAGGACGACAGCCGCTTCCGCGCCCTCATCGGCGTATAGCGCTGAAGTGCCGAATGAAAAGTGCTGAGTGCTGAGTTGGATTCGCTCCTTCTCAGCACTCTTCATTCGGCACTCGTTTTTAGAGCCATCCTCGTTGGGCAAGCCACTCCGCGCCGAGGCGACCGAGAGTGACGTTTCCGCTCGCGTCCATCTCGATGCGGGCGCGTTCGAAGAGTTGCGCGGTCACTTTGCGACCGTCTTTGGTCGTGTACGGGCCTTCTTCCGCGAGCGGTGCGCCAAAGACATCGCTGTCGCCGTTCGCGGCGTACCACTGGAGGATGCCACCCACGATGCCGTGCCCGGTTGCGGCCACGAATCGCTTCTTCGCGGTGTTGTCGAAGGCCGCAACGGTCGGGTACGGCCCATTGGCTTCCGCGAACCATGCGCCGAGCGATGCGAGAGTGACGCTGTTGCTGTCCGGCACGTATTCGATGAGGACGCGCTCGAAATATTGGTAGACATGCTGCCCGTCGTCCGCCTTGCGGATGAACAACTCGGAGAGTGGGTAGCCGAGCGTCAGGACGCCGCCCTTCGCGTTCCAGTATTTCGCGATTATGTCGGGCATGTTGTGCCCGGTCTGCGCGACGAAAGTGTAGCCGACGCCGAGGTCCGTTGCGCGGTCGAGCGGGGGTGACACCGCGATGCCAAGGACGGATGCATTGCTCAGATCAAGGCTGGGCTTCGGCGCGCTGACCGTTTTCGCCGCCGGTGCGGGCTGCGACACGGCGCTGCTGGCCGATCCGTCGTCCACCATCCAGAGGAAGGTGACGTCCACATAGTCGGGATTGCCCATGCCGAGATCGGCGTAGGTGCCGTCACCGATGTCTATCCCGCCTGGCGCGGAAACCGTTAGGCCCGTGCCGCTCTTGCCGCCATTGTGGCCGCTGTCGTACGCCGCTTTTGCCTGCGGGACGCCGCGCGTAATGCCTTTGTAGGTGCGTACATCGCTCGGATTCCAGTAGTCGTCATCGTTGTTCCACGGCCCGATGTCCAGCACCGGCGCGGTTGCGCTTCTGCCTTTGTAGCTGATCTTGACGCTCTTGTTGAGCGCCTTGACCGAGGGGAGAGCGACGAAATGGTCATTCGTGGTGATGACGTGCCCCGACGAAGTCGTCCCGCCGACCAAACCTTCGCGCGTCGCGTAGACGCGGAACGTGACGCTCGACGCGCTCTCGGCCACACTGGTGGGCGATGCGCTCGACGGATGTGCGGGCGCTGCGGCGACAGGATGCGCCAAAAGCGAAGGAACACCGCTGGCCACAGCCGCGAGGGTAACGAGCATCAGGCGAACGATGCGAGTCCCGGATTCGCGCCTTTTGCGGACGATCCGCATCCCTACCTCCCCAACGCGCACCGCCACACGGAACAACGATGTGTGGCAGCGCTCCCCAATGGGCCGTCTGGCGCGTTCCCATCGGCTTTCCCCGCGCCGATCTTCGGGAACGCGCATCGCAACGCTGCGCACGGTAACACGGGCGCGCAATAGATGCAAATTGTGTAGGTTTTGCTGCTGTCCGCCCGTCACATCGGCACAATTCCATTCGTATAAAGATGCACAAACTGGCGTGCTGACAGAATTGCCGCGACCATACATGGCGAGGGCAGATCGTCGGCAGTGAGCGAAACACGGTTGCAAATTCGGGGGCGCGTACCCCAATGTTGCTGGTGACGGGTAGAATGGGAACCTCACCCCCGGCCCCTCTCCATTGCGATGGAGAGGGGAGCGATCTCCGTAGGGTCGCGGTGTTCAGCAAATATCACGGCACTCCACGCGAGACACCCCTCTCCATCGCGGGCGCCCTTTGGGCAGTGAGAGGGGCCGGGGGTGAGGTATTCGGATGATTCCGACGCGACGGCAAGTGAACCGGGTGCTGACGATCTACGTTTGCTACCAGTTCCTCAGCAACTTCGGCCTCGGCGTCTTCACGCTGTTGTTCAACCTGTATCTGCGCAAACTTGGGCTGCGCGAGGATTTCATCGGCCTATTCAACGCGCTCTCAACGCTGACGTGGGCGGCGGGCGCGCTCGTCGTCGGGCCGTTGAGCAGACGGATCGGCGCGCGAGCAATCCTGATCAGCGGCGTCTATCTGTTCACCGTTGTCGCGGCGCTGCAAGTGGTCACGACCGCGCCGGTCGCGTTGCTCGGCATCGCATTCGCACTCGGGTTCGCGAATGCGGCGATGATGGTGCCGTCCACCCCGTATGTCTTCACGCTTATCCCGCCGGAGCGTCGCACGCAGGCGCAGGCATTCGTCTTCTCGGCGATTGCGCTCTCGACGGCGGCGGGCGCGTTCATGGGCGGCGCATTACCCGCGCTGCTCGGTGGCGACACGTTGCGGAACTTCCGCATCACAATGGCGGTCAGCATCGCGCTCACGCTATGCAGCCTCGTGCCACTGTTCATTCTCCGCACCGCGCGGGAGCAACCGGACGCGCCGAACCGGGGCGCGCGGACGCCGATGAAACCGACGGAGCGGCGGCAATGCCGACGGGATAACACGGCGTTCGCGCTCGTCGGCGGCTTCATGGCGCTCGGCACGGGGATGTTGATCCCCTTCTACAATGTCTACCTGACGTCGCTCGGTGCGTCGCCGGGGGCGGTCGGGACGCTGTTTTCGGTCAGTTCGCTGATCGGTGGCGTGGCTTCGCTCGGCGCGCCGCTGATCGCCCGTCGCCTGCCGCCGCTGCCTGCGGTCGCGTTTCTCCGCTCGATCTCGGTGCCGATGGCGCTAATCGTTGGTCTTGGATTCTCCGGTTTGCCATTCGCGGGCGCACTCTACGCAATCCGCACGATTGGCACGAGCCTGTCGTGGCCGATTGAATCGAGCACCATCGGCAATGTCATTGACCCGCGCAACCGCGTTTCGCTCTTCGGGATGCGATCGGCGGCGTGGAACGGTGGCCTGGCCTTCTCTTCGTGGGTCGGCGGCATCCTGATCGTCCATTTCGGCTACCGGCCCGTCCATTTCCTCTACGTACTCGCATACGCAGTGGCGATGACGATCTTCCTCACCTACTGGCCGCGCCGCGTCCGCCGCGCGCACGAGGAGCGGCAGGCGCTCGCCGAGAGCGGCGCAATGCGACCGGCGTAAACGTAGCAATGAGCAACGAGCAATGAGTAGGGACGTGCCGCCTCGTTGCTCATTGCTATGTGCCCCGCTTGCCGCGCGGGTCGAGGGCGTCACGCAGTCCGTCGCCGAGGAAGGTGAAGGAGAGCATCGTGATCGCGATGGCAAGGCCAGGTAAGAGTACCTGCGTCGGCGAGTAGGAGATTGCCGGATACCCTTCGTTGATCATCGCACCCCATGAGGGCGTCGGTGGTGTGACACCAATACCAAGATACGAGAGCGCTGCCTCCGCGAAGATTGCGCCGGGGATGCCGAACGTCACGGAAACGAGGATCGGGCCGAGCGCATTCGGGATGAGATGTTTCCAGACAATCCGTCCCGATGTTGCGCCCATGGCACGGGCCGCCTCCACATATTCCCGACTCTTCAGGCTAATAATCTGCCCGCGCATCAGCCGTGCATCCCCGACCCACGAGGAAAGCCCGATCGCGATAAAGATGATGAAGAGACCGCCGAGAAAGCGCTTGATTGGACTCTCGCGGAGCGCGGAGGAGAGCAAAACGATCAGCAGCAAAGATGGAAAGGCATACATGATATCAATGAACCGACTGATCAATGTGTCCACCCAGCCGCCGAAGAACCCCGCGATCGCGCCAAGTGGCACGCCGATAAAGACGACGACGAATTGGACGACCAACCCGACGGAAAGGGAAATCCGCGCGCCGTAGAGCAGGCGCGACAGAATATCCCGGCCAAGATTGTCCGCGCCGAGCAGCCCCGCCTCACCGGGACCGGCGTTCGTAAGGCCGCTATGAACGACATCGCGGTAATTATAGGGTGCGAGGACGGACGCGAAGATCGCGATCAGCGCGAGCAGTCCGATCACGACCAGCCCCGCAACCGCCAGTCTGTTTTTCCGCAGACGCCGCCATGCATCACTCCAAAGACTGCGGTTTCGTCCTGGTAGTGCAAGCGCCCCGACGGGCGTCGCCCCCGCCGCCGCGATAGTGCCAACTGTGGCGCCTTCAATGTGTATGCGAGTATCACGTTTGTTACGTGCCACGATTCAGCCGCTCCCTAACTGTAGCGAACACGAGGGTCAATGAGACCATAGAGGAGATCCACGGTCAGATTGGCGAGCACGAGGATTACCGAATACAGCAGTGTCGTCGCCATGATGATCGGATAATCGCGCTGCTGGATTGCCTCGACATACAGGCGACCAATGCCTGGGATGCTGAAGACATTTTCGATGATGAACGAGCCGACCAGCAACCCGGCGGTGAGCGGGCCGGCGATCGTCGCGACGGGGATGAGCGCATTTCGCAAGATGTGGCGAAAAATCACCGACCGCTCCGGGAGTCCCTTTGCCCGCGCGGTCTGCACGTACTCCTGGTTGATCGCGTCGAGCATCGAAGAGCGGGTGATGCGTGTGAGGAATGCCATCGGCGTGAATGCGAGCGTGATGACAGGCAGGATCGCTTGTTTCGGCGTTCCCCATCCTTGCGTCGGTATCCAGTGGAGCCGCACGGAGAAGAGGATGACAAGGATGATCGCGAGGACGAAATTTGGCACACTCGCGCCCGCAGTGGCGAAGAGCAACGAGACATAATCCGCGAGCCGGTTCTGTCGCAGGGCGGCGATCATGCCGAGTGGGATCGCCACAACCAGAATCACCACGAGCGCGAGAAGACCGAGCACGATCGTTTTCCCCAAGCCCTGCTTAATGATCTTCGAAACGGCGGTGTCCTGCTGGAGGGAGACGGAGATGCCGAAATCGCCACGGAGCGCGTTTCCGATGTAGCGGACAAACTGCACGGGCGCTGGCTTATCGAGACCGTATTTCGCGTTCTGCCGCGCGACGACTGCCGGTGAGACGCGCCTGCCCAGGTCCGCACCATCAAACGGGCCGCCAGGTGTCGCCTTCATCACGATGAATGTAATCGCCGCGACACCTAGAATCGTCGGCATCAGTTGCAAAAGGCGGCGGATGATGTACCGATACACGGCGCTATCCTCACGAATGTGCCAGGGGAACGATCGCTCCGGGATGTGACAAAAGGTAATAACGGGGGACGGTCCGCAGATCGTCCCCCATCGTCACGGAAGGTTACTTCTTGATGAACTGGAACCCGGCGAAGGCATGCTGCGTGCCGATGAACGCGGAGTCCATAGGCGTCGTCACGGGGATCATCAGATTCGTTTTGTGGACGTAGAACGTTTCCGAGTTGTAGAGCGGGCCGATTGCGGCGTCATCATCAATGATGATTTTCTCCGCCTGCGCGTAGAGCGCCAGTCGCTTCGTATTATCCTGCTCGGCGGCGGCTTGCTTGAAGAGGTCGTCCACCTTTGGGTTGGAGTAGTTATACGAGTTGTTGCCGCCGCTCGTCCCGAAGAGTTCGGGTAACCAGTTCTGCGGGTCCGGGTAGTCGGCGTTCCACCCACCCGTCGTCATCTGGTAGTTCTTGTCATCCGCGACAAGTTTCGCGTAGATCTTCGGCTCCTGCGGATCGAGTTGGGTTTCCACACCGAGGTTCTGGCGCAGTTGCGCTTGGAAGAACTGCGCGATGATCGGGCCATCGCCCGCGTTGGTGTGCGTGATCTTGACTGAGATACTCTTCGGGTCAATGCTCGCGTCGCTGAGGGTCTTCTTCGCCTTCGCCGCATCGAACTTGTACTGCACGCCGATGTCCGCATTGTAGCCCGGCTCACCCGGTGCAACCCATGTCGTCGTTGGCTTGCCGACGCCCTTCAGGACATCGCGGACGAACGCATCGCGATCAATGGCGGTGGCGAAGGCCTTCCGCACGGGGGCCTTATCAAAGGGCGCCACCTTGGAATTGAAGGAGAGCGCAAAGGTCGTCAGGTTCGGTTTGCGAAAGATCTGGTCCTTGAACGACGAATCGCTCAACACTTGCTGCCGGTTCGCGGTCGGGACACTGACCATATCAATCTCATTGTTCTGGTAAGCATTCCAGATCTGTGCCGGGTCCTTGATGATCTTCATCTGTACCTCGGTGAGGTACGGCTTCTCGCTCCCCGTATAGTTCGGGTTCGGTTTGAAGACCAGGCTCTGGTTGCTGGTGAAGGAATCGAGTACCCACGCGCCGTTGGTGACGTGGTTTTTTGGGTCCTTCCACCAGTCCGCGCCTCCCTTCTCGATCACGCTCTGCTTGAGCGGCGCGAGACCCCAGAGGGCGAGAATCTGTGCGAAGACCGGCTGGACGTTCGCGAGCGTGACGACGAGCGTATTGTCATCCTTGGCGGCGACGCCAATCTTGTCGAGCAGGGGTTGTAACTCCTGAGCGCTCTTCTTCACATTCTCGGGGAGGTAGAGCTCCTTGTATCCGGCAATATCAGAGACGAAGGAGGCATAATTCGACGCTGTTACTGGGCTGATGAAGCGCTTGATCGCGTAGACGTAATCCTTCGCGGTGACGGGCGAGCCATCCGAGAACTTCTGGCCCGGCCGCAACTTGACCGTATAGGTCTTGCCGTCCGAGGAGATGCCGCCGTTCTGCTGCGTCGGCACTTCCATCGCCGCGCGGGGAACGAGGCCACCCTTATCATCGAAGGTCAACAAGTCATCGTACAGGATGTGAATCAGTCCAACATCTGCGTTAAACTGGGCAATCGCGGGGTCGAGTGTCTTTGGATCCCCAGCCAGCACAACACGTAGTGCCTGCGTCGAGGCGAAGTTCGGGGACTTCGTGCCGACGGGTGAAAAGGCATTGCCTGCCGTAGCCGTTGTGCCCGTTGTGGATGTGCCCGCAGCCGTGGTACTCGACGCGGTCGTTCCTACCGCAGTCGTACCAGTCACCGCACTACTGGCGGATGTGGTCGCCGCCGGGGCAGTAGGGGCAGCTACAGTACCCGCCGATGTCGTCGCCCCAGTGGTAGGAGCCGTCGTCGCCTTGCTTGCTGGCGTGTCGGTCGCCTTGCTGCCGCCGCATGCGGCGAGGATCGCCGCCGCCGCGCTCCCCGCGATACCGCCGATCATCGCGCGGCGACTGAGTCGTTTCTGCCACATTCCTTGTTCCATGAGTCATACTCCTTACGCTACTCTGCGGCGCGAGCCATCGGTCGCTTGGCGAATAA
>JALYXG010000050.1 GCA_030947205.1 Chloroflexota bacterium | reverse complement strand
TTCCGCACCGGCCACCCGCTGGAGTTCGTCATGCGCCAGCAGCGTAAACACCTCCAAGCCCTCCGCGTTGGCCGCCTCGAACTCATCAATCTCGACTTCCACCCGCCACCGGGACGCTGACAAACATAGCGCAGAGGACGCAGAGATCGCGGAGACGAAAAGACGTGCGAGAATGCATGGAGTATAGGTGTCTGCTCTCTCTTTTGTCCTCTGTGTTTTCTGTGTTCTCTGCGTCCTCTGCGCTATGTTTCGTGAAAGGGGTCGGGATGGCGACGCTGGATGAGGTTCTGGATATGGTCGCGGCGGGGCGGGACGAGGTGATCGCGCTCGCGCGGGACCTGGTGCGGATCAACACGGTTAGCACCGGCGTGATGCCGACGGGCAACGAGACGCCCGCCGCCGAGTTCCTCGCCGCAAAACTGCGCGCGGACGGAATCGAAAGCACCGTCGTCGAAAGCGCGACCGCGCGCGGGAATGTCGTCTCGATCATCAAGGGCGCAGGCGGCACGGAGCGCTCGCTCGGCCTGCTGGGGCACACCGACGTCGTTCCGGTCGAGGACCCGAACCTGTGGACGGTGGACCCCTTCGGTGGCGAGATCAAGGACGGGCGGCTCTGGGGGCGCGGCAGTTCGGACATGAAGAGCACCGTCGCGGGGAGCACGATGGCGGCGATCTTTCTCAAGCGGGCCGGGGTGCGCCTCAAGGGTGACTTGCACATCGAATCTGGCGCAGACGAGGAATCCGGCGGTGTCTACGGCTTCGGCTGGCTCGCTGAGCATCGCCCCGACCTGGTGAACACAACGGCGGCGGTCAACGAGGGGGGCGGCGGCATCCCGATGCGACTGGCGGATGGCACGCTCGTCTACTTCTTCTCGCTCGGCGAGAAGGGGCGGTATGAAGTGCATCTCGATATGCGCGGGCGCGGCTTCCACGCCTCCCAGCCGTGGCGCGCGGACAACGCGATTGATCGCGCGTACGAGGTCATTCAACGCATCAAGTCGTACGAGCCGACGCTGGACGCCACCGATCCGGTGTTCCAGCATCTCGACCAATTGGTGGGCGTTTCCGAGCCGCCGAACGCGGAGAATGTCGAGCGGGTCATCGCGCGGGTCGGTGAGCGCGAGCCGTCGCTCGCCTCCGGCTTGAAGGCGCTTTCTCGTATGACGATCGGTGTCTCGATGATCCAGGCCGGCGTCAAGTCCAACAGCATCGCGGAGCGCTGCCACATTACCTGCGATATTCGCACGCTCCCGTGGCAGGACGCCGACTACATCCGGGGTGAGTTTCAGCATATCCTCGATGGACTGGATTTTGTCACCTTCGAGGTACGCACGACGGCGATATCGTCCGCCTCGCCGCAGGACGATCCGTGCGTCGCGGCGATGCAGGAGGCGACGCGCATCGTTCTCCGCCGCAGTGGGTACGACAAGGTCGCCTTCATTCCCTCGCTGACCGTCGGTTTCACGGACAGCCGCCTGCTCCGTCCGCTCGGCGTCCACGCCTATGGCTACACGCCCGGCCACCCGGAGGCGGATCAATCCAAGTCGGGCGCGCACAACAACGACGAATCGCAGGACTTGGACTCGATTATCATGTACACGCAGGTGGCGGTCGCCACTGCGTGGCACTACCTCGGCGTCGCGGACGGCACGTAGGGATTTCTTCTCGCCTAACCATGATCGGTGGTGGCGGGCTTTAGCCTGCCGCTTCTCTTTGCCATTCCGGCCACCGTTTTCGTTGTCGCGTTCGCTGCTGGCATGGTGCTTGCTTTTAGGGAACACGGATCGAAATGATTGGTGTTCGCGGCAGGAATGCAGGCGTTTGCCGAAAAGGAGCGACAGCATGACGTACCGAAGAGAAGAATCGAACGAAGTGTACCGCGACGCCAATGGGGCGCCGGTGGAGCGGCGCGTGGTCGCTGAAGAGCGGGCTGTTGGTGAACCCGTAGCCTACGGTTCGTCGGTACCGTACGCGGAAACGACGCCTCTTCCTACTGAGGTCGTGCGGGAGCGCGTTGTGGAGCAGCCATATGCTGCGGTTCCCGTGCGTAATGAGGTCGTGCGGGAACGGGTTGTGGAGCAACCGTATGCTGCGGCTCCGGTGCGCGATGAGTACGTGAGCGACCGCGTTGTGGAGGACGAATCAGTCGGGCGGCTTTCGGCGCTCGACCTCGCGACGCGGATCATCTGGTTCCTCACTGGCTTGCTGCTCGTTGGGCTGGTCGCCCGCTTTATCCTCAAGGCGACGGGCGCGAACACGGCAAGCAGTTTCGTCAGCTTCATCTACAACGCGACAGCGGCCTTCGTCGCGCCCTTCCGGGGCATCTTCTCGGACAGCGCCTCGGGCAGCAATGTCCTCGAAGTCAGCACGATCGTCGCGATCGTTGTCTGGGCGCTGATTGCGTTCTTCGTCACCTGGCTACTCGGTATCCTGCTTGGTGGGCCGTCGCGCGGCGTCCGCGAGTATCGTCGGGACGTGCGGCGATATTGATCGCTGTCGCGTGAAACGATCAGGAGGGGCATGCTGCCCCTCCTTTTTCGGTGGTAGCGGGCTTCAGTCTGTTATCCCGCGTTGTGACAGGCGGAAGTCCGCCACCACCAATACTACGCAACCCGTCTTAGCTTTTGTTCGCTTCCGCAAAGATCGTTGCAGCCTTATCGCCGACCTTGAAACTCCACGAGACGGTGTTGCCGTTCTGCTGCGCGAGCGCATCGGCGCTTGTGACCTTACCCGGCATCGTGAAGGAGAGTTGCACCTGGCCGCCACCACTGAGCAGCGCGGTGAGGTCGAGGCCGGGAATGGCATTCGGATTATTCGGGTCGTTGAGCGTGCTCAATGGGTCCACCATGCCGTCAATACGCAGGCCGGCGTCGGTGCTTTTCGCGGTGATCTGGATCAGCGCGCTCTGACCGCTGCCGCTGCCGGAGAGCGGGTTCGAGGAAGGCGTGCTCGATGAACTTGATGCATCGGGCGAATTGCCGAGGATACTGTTGATCTGGTTCTGCATCTCATCGAGCGAGTTGAAGGACATCGTGATGTCCACACCCATGAAGTTGCCGTTGTCGTACGGCGTCGCCGTGCCGCCCATGCCGGTCACTTGATTGTTGAGGTCGCCGAAGATGTTGTCCGGCATCGCGCCGGAGTTCGGCGTCGGTGTGCCGCCGAGACTATTGCCGATCGAGGTCAGTGTCTGGATAGCGACCTTGGAAATGCCGATGCGCAGATTCGTCGTACCCTTGAAGTCTGAGCCAATCTTGCTGCTCGAATTCGCCTCGATGCAGGCGCTCAGCAGCGCCGCCGTCAGCAGGAGCATCCCAATCGTCATCCCGCGTCGTGCCCATCGTTGTGTTGCCGTACTCATCGGGTCCCCTCTCGTGTCATCTTTCTTCTTCGCATCAACGCGCACGCTTCGCATGATAACACGCGCATTGAGCACACCGAGCAATGAGGAGCATTACGTTCTCCTCATTGCTCATCGCTCATCACTCATTGCTCGGAAGTATCCAGCGGGCAGGTTCCCAGTAGGGTTGCCAGCCGCGTTCCTCCTGTTGGTCGTAGACTGGATCGAGGTGCTTGGCGTAATTCTTCGGCCGCCAGGCGACATCTTTGCGGCAGTCTTCCTCGATCAAGGACATCGTGCGCTGATACCACATGTCGTTGCCAAGTTCGTCAATCACCTCATAGAGGACATCGCGCGCCGCTTCGTCCTCGGTCAGCCACTTGCCCGCCGCCTCGGCTTTCTTGATCTCTTCCTCGACATCGAAACGGAGCACGCCGAGTCGCTTGAATCCCTTGTAGAAGTTGCCCGGCTTGTGCTGGTACTCGTCAAAAAGGGCATTCCAGACATCGAGCGGCAAGAGCGCGGGATCCGCCGCGTCGTCCACCATGAACTTCCGGTAATCGCGTACTTTCAGGCCCATCGTTGCTTTCTCTCCATGCGATTGGACTGCGAGTTTCCCATGCTATTCGCCGCGTAGTATAGCGTCGGGTTCGTTTGCGAGCCAATGGGCTGCTTCGATCCACGCTTCCGGCGTGTTGACGCTCTCCGTCGAACGACCGAGCGGGTCGTGTGTTCGCATCGCGTCGGCGGTCAGCGGTCGGACATTAATCGCGGGGAAGAAGGCAGTCGCCTGCCGGTCGCCACGGTCGAGGGCGGCGCGCATCGGGGCGAGGCAGGCGCGCGTGTAGATCGCGTGTAGCGGCTCCCAGCCCGTCTTGCCGTCTTCGTTCGGGCGGTACGGCACGAGCGCATCCCACGTCCGGGGCAACACCGCCATCCACTCCAGGAGCGGTATGGAGAGGTAGGGCAAATCGCAGGCGAGCGCGAAAATGTCCGTATGCCGCGCTGCCGCGAACCCCGCGACCAACCCCGCCAGCGGCCCCGCCCCCGCAATCGCGTCCGGCGCCGTACGCACACCCATCGCCGGCAACCGCCCCGCATCCTCCGCGACGATCACGACATCATCCGCCACCGCCCGCGCCGCCGCCACGACCCGCTCAATCAGCGTCGGCCCCCCGGACGGTAGCCGCAGCAGCGCCTTGTCCGTCCCCATCCTCCGGCTCCGCCCCCCCGCGAGAATGACAGCGGTCAGCGACGGCTGCCGGCTCATGGGAGCGTCGTCGCTCTACCGAGGGCGATGGCGATTTCCGCTTCGGTGTATTCAGTGAGGATATAGCCGCCGATGATCTGTTGCTGCAAGTCGGCCCAGCGGAAGAGTTGATCGCGGGGGTCGGGGAATTCCACGGCAATCCAGTCGAGCATCATTGCGGAACGCACGGCAAGGCGCGCGGAAATTGGCGTGTGGGGAAGGGTGATGATACCGCTATGCACGTCGTCGTTCGCAATAGAGATCGCATGCAATCGGGCGTAATCACGGATGTTGGTTGTGAGAAGTAGCGGACGGTTCGCGTGAGCGTGCCGTATCTGATCTGCGTCGGATGCGGCGGTCATGCCTTGGGATCGTGCGGTTCGGACAACGAACCCGCGTCGTTGCAGATACGCTACGATATTCTGGTCTACGCATTCATCCAGATAGACTGCGACAGCGTGCATCACAGTTCGTCATAAGGAAAATCACCCTCGGTATTCTCAGCGATATGCTTGTTGATCTCGTCACGATGCTCGCGATAGAAGTGAAGTGCCGTTTCAACGTCGGATGCGCTCAGTGTTGGCAGGGCACCCAGTACCCCCGCAACATCGCCATATGAATAGTGATACAAGACGACGGACCGTACAGGAATCCGAGTCCCCTCGATAATCGGTTCACCGAAAAGGATGCGCGGATTGCGGACAATCGTCCGTGATTTTGTCTGCTCTCGAACCATATGGCCCTCCTGTTCGCGGATCGCGCTGCAATGAAGTATAGCAAAGGGGAGAACCTGCAACGATCGCTCAATCTCGTGGACGAGATACAATCCTTTAGCAAAATCTACTGTTTCTAAAATAGCCTCGTCCACTTATCAGCCCCCTCTCCGCGATTCGCCGTGAGTGTTACTTATCTTTGATGATAGAGTCGACCGAGAAGGTGCGGGTTATCTCGACGTGCGATGTGCGAGCACGAAGACAGGGTCGAAGACATGATAAGGGTTGGCGCTTGTCCAGTAATGTCACGCATCTTGAGCGGGTAGCGGTGAGGGAGGATCAATATCTGGTCACGCCGTTCGACCGAGCGCAAGGGCAATCTCCTCGGCGGTGTATCCTTCCAATACATACCCGCTGATGATCTGCTGCTGCAAGTCTGTCCAGCGGAACAGGTTGTTTTGCGGATCAGGAAACTCGGTGTTGATCCAGTCGAGCATCATCGCGCAGCGGAATGCGAGGAGGTCGAAGACCGGTGATTCGGGAACGGTGACGATGCCGCTGTGCGCCCACTCGTTCGCGCGAAAGATGGCGTGGAGTCGGATGAAATGTTGCCTGTTTGTGGTGAGAAGCAGCCAGCCATTCGCTGTCGCAAAGCGGAGTTGATCTTCATCTTCGGCCCCGCTCATCCCAGCCGCTTGTGCCGTAACCAGGAGGACACCGCGTCGGGCGAGGAATCGCGTCGTGTAATGATTGACACACTCATCGAGATAAACGGTGGGAAGCGGCATTAAAGCCGCTCGTATGGTATCTCTTCGCCTTCAACGTTCGCGGCGATGTAGGTGTTTATCTCGTCCCGATGCTCGGGATAATACCGGAGCGCTATCTCGATATCCGCAACGGTGAGAGTGGGCAGTTCACGCTGCACCCACTGGACATCTCCGCCGCACGCGTAATTCAACAAGACGACCGTTCGCACGGAAATGCGTGTTCCCTCAATGGTCGGCTCACCAAACAAAATACGCGGGTTGCGTACAATCGTTCGTCGTTTCGATTCCGCGCGAACCATTCTCGGCCTCCAAATCGTATATCGCACTCGTTAGAGTATCACAAAGGGAGATGCCCATTTCCGCATCTCCCCGCATGTCGTCAGATTCAGCACTTGCTCGTTACTCGTTGCTCGTCTTCGCCTCACGGTCTTTGCGGCGGGTAGCGCGGAGGAGGTCGCGGTTCATGAAGGAGATGACGTCCATCGGGATCTCCTTCGGGCAGACGGCGGCACACTCGCCGATGTTCGTGCAGGCGCCGAAGCCCTCGACATCCATTTGCTCGACCATCCGCAGCACGCGGTCGTCCCGCTCCGGCTGGCCCTGCGGCAGGTGGCCGAGGTGGGAGATTTTCGCGGCGGTGAAGAGCATCGCCGAGGCGTTCGGGCACATCGCCACGCACGCGCCGCAGCCAATGCAGGCGGCGTAGTCGAACGCGACATCCGCATCTGCCTTCGGGACGAGGATCGCATTCGCGTCCTGCGCGCTGCCGGTCGGGGCAGTGATGTAGCCGCCGACCTGGATGATCCGGTCGAAGGCATCGCGATCCACAATGAGGTCCTTGATAACGGGGAAGGCTTTGGCCCGCCACGGCTCGATCGTGATCGTCTCGCCGTCGCGGAAGTGGCGCATGTGCAGTTGGCAGGCGGTCGTCGCGCGCTCCGGCCCGTGTGCGACGCCGTT
>JALYXG010000049.1 GCA_030947205.1 Chloroflexota bacterium | reverse complement strand
CTTCAAACTTCCGCCACTGATGTTCACGGAGGACGAGGCGCTGGCGCTCACGCTCGGCCTGATGGCGGCGCGCCGGCTCGGCCTCGCTACCACTGCCCCAGCCATCGAAGGGGCGCTCGCCAAAGTGGACCGGGTGCTGCCCGTCGCACTGCGGGAGCGGGTCCAGGCGGTGCAGGAAACGCTCGCGTTCACGCCACTCCCGCCCGCAGCGCCACCTGCCAGTGAAGTGGTGCTCATTATCAGTGCTGCGGCGCGGGAGCAGCGGCAGGTTCGAATGCGCTACCGTACATGGCGCGGCGAGGATAGCGAGCGGACATGCGACCCCTACGGCGTCGTCCACCACGCCAGTCGGTGGTATCTCGTCGGTTGGGATCACCTGCGGAAGGCGATCCGGGTGTTCCGGATGGATCGCGTGGGCGATGCGGAACTGCGCGAGGAGACATTTGTGCGCCCCGCAGACTTCGACAGCGTGCAATACGTGCTGCACTCGCTGGCGAGCGTCCCCTATCGGTGGGTAGTCGAGGTGATACTCGAAACCACTTTGGAGGAGGCGCAACGGCGAGTACCGGCATCGCTCGCCCTGTTCGAGCAGACCGATAACGGCGTCCTGCTGCGCGTTCGGGCGGCACGCCTCGACGGGATGGCGCGCATGCTCGTCGGACTGGGCTGTCCATTCAGTGTTCGCCGACCCACGGAGTTGAAAGCGGCATTGCGCGATCTCGCGACGGAAATTGCGAATCTGGCAGAACGAACGACGGCGTAGCCATCATTGGATTGACCCGCACATTCCTGCCACGCGCGAGAGAAGGAGCACGTTGCCCACCGCCCGCTGCCGATGATCTGGAGAATATGCCACGACTCGGCCTGTGTCTCGCGCGATTCAGGCACTATGGATTTACCCTGTCCTGCTCGATGGGACATAGTGCATCCACCCCAGATCCGGGTCGCGTACGTGCTGACCGAGTGAGTGGAGTGCCTTCCTTGCCAGCATGCGAACCTCGTTCCACACCGGGTCGTGCTTCATCGCGTCCGGTGTCCAGAACGATGCATGTTCGCTCCCGCTCATTGTATCGAGAATCGCGTTGATCTTCGCGAGAAAGTCGATCTGTTTGCTCGTCAGCAAACCCGCATCGCCGATCTGGTCAATGGCTGCCATCGCGCTATCGAACGTCAGCGCGACTTCGTCGGGAACGTGGACAAATGCCGGGAGCACGCTGCGCTGAACGTCGAAGTCTGCGGCAAGTAATTCAACGGATTCAACGAGACGGTCCAGATGTTCTTGCGCGAGCTTCATGCTATTCGTCCTTATCGTCGTGTGTACCCGCAAATTGGGGGCCAATACGAACCGTCCCGCTGGTCGCTGAACTCACCTTCCAGTATGGCTGGGACCCATGGTGACCGCCGCCGGGATGCCATTGGATTATGCGGCCGGTCTGCTTACCATCCCGGATCTCTCGCAATACGAATCCTTGCCCAGCATGAGCGCCTTTTCCCAGTTTACCCTCGATCCAGCCAGCTTTCTTCGCTTCGGTGATGACATTCTCGATGTCACCCGGCGATTTACCTTCGAGGATATTAGGGCTTCTCAGTATGTCCTCAAGGTGCAATGGCGAATCGCCCATATCCGCCATCGCAACTCCGCTCCTGTAGGACTTGGATCAATTGCGAAACGCAAGTGACCCGTATGGTTTATTGTACACCGCGCCGGTAGCGGTTTCTCAGGCGATCTCGAACGTCACGTCGCCCGTGATGTATTCGTCGCTACCGACGAGGGCGGTATTCCACATCACCATGTACCAACCGCTCGCGAGATTCGGCGTGAGGGTGACGATTACCTTCGTCGGGTCGTTCGCGCTCACCCTGATCGCCGTCGAGACGATGATGCCGTCCACGTTGTGGACGTAGCCGCCGGTCATGCCCGGATCGGTCGGCTTGCTGAAGGTGAGGGTGATCTGCGTCGGTGGGGTGGCAATCGTCGCCCCGCTCGGTGGCTCCGAGGAGATGAACTCCGGCGGGTTCGCCGCGACGGTCCCGACACTCGCCATCGTCAACGTTATCAGCAACATCGCGACAAGAAGACCCCGACCCCCGTGCAACGCCTGCATCATTTCCCTCAATCCTCGCAAGTAACCAGCCATGCCATCATTCTACTAAATGATACGCGATTCGCGGACGGACGGATGATTCTGTCGCTCATGTCCGTTCCTTGTAGGGATAAAAGAGGCGTTTGTCGCCCTGCTCCCATGCCGCGCGCAGTTCGGGCTTCGTGATGTCCCAATCGGGCCGGACGCGCTCGGTAATATCGCGCAAATCCTGCCAGAGTTGCTCGGTTGAGGGGCGGCCCCAGAACCAGTAGCCGTTGTAGATTGTGTGAACGACGAGGCCCGGTTCGAGGACGAGGGTGTACGGGATCATTGGGTCGTGGTGCGGGTCGGTGTATTCCTGAATATCGAGGTCCTTCTGCACCTTGCGGCCCGCGTCGGAAAGGAATGTCCACTGCGCGCCGACCGCGCTGCGGAACTCGTTGGTTTCGAGGATGTTGTCGGTCGTGATCGTGACGATCTGGGTGTAAGCGACGGCGATCTG
>JALYXG010000382.1 GCA_030947205.1 Chloroflexota bacterium | reverse complement strand
GATCTTCATTGACGGCGACGAATTGCCAACCCTCACCGGCACCGGCACGGAGGATTACTACGGCTGCGCGTGGTGCCCGTCGGAGTTCTATGTTGCGCCGTATCACGGCATCCTGCTGCCTGGCGCGACGAACTGGGGCGGCAAGATCACCGTCTACCGCTACCACATCGAGGACCCGGTGCTGTTCGATACGCGTATCCGCGTGACCATTGAGCACGGCCACGCCAATGACCGGGGGGATGACATCGCCAGCACCGCCTACTGGTATCAGGCCGAGCCGCACGCCCCCTTCCCACCCTTGCCGGGGATTGCCGCCCGCGCCCCGCGCGAGACGCGCTACGAGCGGCGGTATCTTTCTTGAGAAGTTCGAGGTTCGAGGTGCGATGTTCGGAGCGGATCATCGAACTCCGAACCTCGAACCTCGAACCTCCCAACCATCACCGCGCGGGGTTGGGCACATCCGATGAGCCGTGGCGCGCGTCGCTGCGATCCTCAATCGGGGCTTCGACCTGCCCCGTCTCCGCTTGCGCCGACTCCTGCAACTGCTCGGCGATCTCTGTCGCCACCATCGCGGACTCGACCGCCGATGTCCCCTGCGCTTGCTCCGCGTATCTCGCCTCGGCATGCGCTTCCTCGGCGTGCTCCTCCCGCTCGCCCGACTGCTCGCCCGGCAGTTCGATCCGGTAGTTCTCGATCAGCACGCGGATGCCTGCCGCCATCGGCAGCGCGAGCAATGCGCCGACGATGCCGAGGAGCGTGCCCCCGACCAGCAGCGCGACGATCACCGCGAGCGGCGAAAGGCGCAGACTTTGTCCGTAGACACGCGGCAGGAGGAGATGGCTCTCGAACTGCTGATAGATTACCAGCGCAACGAGCACGATCACCGCTTGGAGCGGGCCGATGGTCAACGCGAACAGGACGGAGGGCGCGACGGCAAGCACCCCGCCGACGAGCGGGATCAGATCGGCGAAGGCTGCGAGGATTGCCAGCGGCAACGCGGCCGGTACACCCATGACCTGCAGGAGGGTGAAGGCGAACACCCCGATGCAGAGCGAGGTAATCGCCTGCCCGCGCATGTAGCCGCCAACGACCGTCTCCATGTCCAGCAGCACGCGCGCGGTGCGGATGTGATAGCGGCGGGGCAGCAGCGCAAACAGGAATCCCTGCACGCGCTCGTGGTCCGCGATCAGGTAGAAGGCGATCACGACCGTCGTGCCACCCAAAACGACCATCTGCGCCGCCGCACCGACTGACTTGAGCGCATACGCGCCGATCGGCCCGAACAGTCGGTCGGGCTTGGCGGACCGGATGACGTCCGCCTGGCCGGCGAGGGGCGGTATGCGGGCGGCGAAGTCCGCCAGGCGGGCCTGAATCCGGGGTGCGTCGGCGGAGAGCGTGCCGAACTGGTGGACAAATGCGGGGATGATGAGGACGCCCAAGCCGACGACCGCGCCGAGCAGGGCAAGGAGGATGAGTGTAAGGGCGAGAGGACGCGGGACGCGGTGACGCTCGAGCCAGGTGACGACGGGGCTGAACGTGCCCGCCAGCACGAGCGCGATAATCAGCATAAGAATGATCTGCCACAGGCGCGCGACGAGCAGGATGCCGACGATCACGGCGAGGATCAGAAAGATGGAGCGCGGCGCGATCTCGAAGCGCACCGTACGCACCGGCACATCATTGGGTCTGTCGTCAGAGGAAACCACGGTCATTGGCGCCATTCCTTTGCGGCAGACGCCGCATTGATCGCATCGCTCAAAAACGCCACCACGGGGAGTGTGGTGGCGCTTCGACGCGGATACTATAGGGCAAGAGGGATGCCAGGAGAGACGGGAGCGGACATACGCGAAGCGGGGAACATGCGAATGGCCGGGGCACAACCGCGCCGTACCCCCACTGATGGATCGGCCCTCCCGACTGATCCGTCCGGGAGGGCCGATTTTTCCACGATGGAGATGCGGAGATTACCGGGCGAGTGGGCGCCCCTGCGCATCCGGCAGTTTGCCCTGGGCGATCTGGACGATGTCAATGATGGACCAGATGCCGCACCCACCGAGGGTAATCAGCTTTAGAATGCCGAGCTTTGTGTATCCCAGATAAAAGCGATCCACCCCGAGACTGCCGAGAAGAATGCTCAGGATGAGCGTCGTCGTGAATGTCTTGTCGCTGACCTGACCGCTTTGCATCGGATCCATCGGTTTCTCATTCCTTCCCTACACCGCCAACAATCATGGCGCGTCACTCGCGCGCCAATACCCGAAGTATACTACGTTGTACGAGTCCCAAAAGTTCCTACGGGAGACTTTCGTCGTCCGTCACCGCCTTCGGGACGCCGTCCGGGTCCATCACCGGTGGCGGATGAATGTCGAAGGCATCGGCGAGGCGGACGAAGAGATTGAAAAGCGCGCCGTCGTAGACTGCCTCGGCGATCTGCGCATCCGTCCAGCCAACCTCCCGCAAGCCCTGCACCTGCTCGTCGGTGATGCGGTAGGCATGCTTCGTCAGCGTGCCGACGAACTCCAGCAGGAGTCGCTCGGCGGGTGTGACGGGCGCGGCATCGAGATCGCCATCGCGCAGGGCCTGCGCCGCGTCGTTGTACTGCTCGCCCTGCAACTGCAGGAACCAGGTATGGCTGCTCAGTCAGTAGTGGCAGCGGTTGAGGGCGGCAACGTACGAGGCGATCAACTCGTGCTGTGCGCGGGTGAGCGCGCCATCGGTGAAGTGGAGACGCGAGGCGGCGGTGATCGCCTCCATGAAATCGGGTCGGAGACTCATCGTGCGCAGGATCGCCGCGACTTGCCCGCTCGACGACTCCGCCCGCGCCCGCGCGAATGCCGCCGCTGTTTCGCCCGCCGCGTCGTCATCCTCGATCCATGCGATCCGTGGCATCCCGTCTCCCTTCCCGCTGTTGTTCATCTCCCATCGTGAAACGCGCGACCGGGCGGTTGGTTGTGCAATGATCATCGCCTATTGGTGCAGCAGGATCATGGAATGTTCACCGGACAAAATGCAATTAATGACCATATCAACATCTACTTTTGGTATACTCGTCGCGCGGGCAGGCATAATGGTATGTGAAAGGGAGGGAACCGATGGCGCTCTACATGATTCAGGCGAGCTACACCGCCGAAGCACTCGCGACACTGGCGAAGAACCCACAGGATCGCACACCCGGCGTCGCCGCCGTGGCAGAGAAACTGGGCGGGAAACTACTGCACCTCTTCTATGCCCTCGGCGATTCGGATATCGTCGGCATCATCGAGTTGCCGGACGCCGCCACCGCGACCGCCGCCGCGCTGGCAATCGTCTCGCCGGGCCACCTCCGCAGCTACAAGACGACGCCACTCCTCACCGTCCAGGAAGCGATGGAAGGGATGCGCAAAGCGGGCGAACTGACCTATCAGGCGCCCAAGGGATAATTGAGGGGCGCCTTACAGCAACGCGCGGTGATAATCGCGCTGCCCGCCCGTCACCGCGCACACACTGAGATCGGAGCCGGGAAGAACACAAAGGCGCAGAGGGCGCAAAGAACGCAAAGAAGGGGAGGAGAAAGATAGCAAAAGAAGTCATTGCTCCTTCATCTGTATTTCTTTACGTCCTCTGCGCTCTTTGCGTCTCTGCGGTTCTTCCCGGTTTCCTCTCCGCTGCTATACTCCGCACATTGTTGTCTGTTCGGTATGGAGGAGGAAGCAGGATGAGTGGATTGGTTTTTGCCGCCATCGCGCCGCACGGCAGCCTGGCGATCCCCGAAGCGTGTTCCGCCAGGGAGCAGGGACTCGCGACTGCGACGCAGGATGCAATGGCCGAACTCGGCCGCCGCTTCGCCGCCGCGCGCCCGGACGTGACGATCATCTTCACGCCGCATAATGTCCATGTCGAGGGAGCGATGGCGGTCGTCGTCGCGGGGACGCTGGCTGGGTCGCTCTCGGAGTGGACCGACGAAAAGATCGAGCTGCGCTGCCCAACCGACCGCGCGCTTGCCCGCGCCGCGATTGACACCCTGAACGCGGCAAACATCCCGGCGGTCGGCATCTCCTACGGCGGCAACGACGCGGCGGGCGCGACCGCGCCGATGGATTGGGGCGTGCTGATCCCGCTCTGGTTCATGGGCGGCCGCACGGAGCCGCAGGTGCCGGTCGTCGTCATCAGCCCCGCGCGGGAGATGTCGCCCGCCGATCACGTCCGGGCGGGCGCGGCGCTCGCGGCGATGGCGGCGGCCTCCGGTAAGCGGGTGGCGATGATCGCCAGTTCGGACCACGGCCACGCGCACCTGGCGGACGGCCCATACGGCTTCGATCCCGCCTCCGCCGAATACGACGGGCGCGTCGCGGACCTCGTCAAGGCGAACCACCTCACCGG
>JALYXG010000356.1 GCA_030947205.1 Chloroflexota bacterium | reverse complement strand
CGCCGGATGCCCACGCCATACGTCCGGGACGCAGTGCTGGAGAAGAAAGACCCCGGCGCTGCCTTATAGAATGGGGCGAACTTGTCCGGGAAGCCGGGCATCGTGCAACCGATGCAGGGACCACCTGCTGCCATGCAACCACCCATATGTGACTGCGCGCCGCGCGAGACGATGTTGCAGTTCACCACCGGCCCCCAGCAACCGACCTCAACAAGACATTCCTTGTCGCCGTAGTTCTCCGCGAAGACACCCTCCTCGTAGTACCCGGCGCGGGTGCAGCCGCGGTGGACGGTCTCACTGAAAAGCCAGGCCGGTCGGCCCAATTCGTCGAACTCCGGCAGCGGCCCCATCCCTTGCAGGAAAAGCAAAATTGCCGCGACCGTCTCCGTGAAGTTATCGCCGACGGGCGCGCATCCGGGGATGTTGATGACGGGCAGGCCGAGCGCGCTGCGGTAATCGGAGCCGAGGAAGTCCATCACGCTCATCGCCCCGGTGACGTTGCCGATCGCGGCGGGGATGCCGCCCCACGTGGCGCAGGTGCCGATGGCGATCACCGCCGCCGCGCCCGCCGACATCTGCTTCAGGCGGGTTGCGGTGGGGAACGGTTGCGTACCGCCTTCAAGCACCTGATCGCCCATCGCGGAGAAGTAGCCGCCTGTTTCGGCGGCGATCCGCTCGTCCGCAATGGAGCCCTCGTAGACGCAGACGTACGGCGCGTCCAATTTCCCTTCTGCCGCCAACTCAAACGGTCTGATGAACTCCTCGCCGTTCTCCACCGCCAGCACCGGGTGATGGAGGATGACCGTCGGCAAGCCGGCGATGCTGCCAGTGAGCAAATCCTCAACGCTCGGATTCGTTGCACCCGTCGTGGAGATACTGCACCCGTCGCAACTCATGCCCGCCAGCCAGAAGGCGTGGACGACTTTGATCGGCCCTTCGGGGGCCTTTCGACGTTCTGGTAGCGGTTCGGTCACTGGCTCGGGCGGCGCCTCAACCGGTGCGGGGGGTGCAAAAACTGCCATCGTGACCTCCGGCGGATAGAGAGAGCGTAATGCACGGCTGTTTCGGCCAGAACCATTGTACACTTCTGCCGTGCGATTCCCGGTTCGTGATGCGGTAAAATCGCAATCGTCCGAATATGCGCGCTCGCTCACGGGTATGGCATGGTCATGGGGGAACGATGTCCGGGAAATACGAGCCACTCTCCGAGTACCTGACGACACTGACCGGCGACGAAGTGTGCTTCACCTTCGCCGAGATCGAGGCGATCCTCGGCGCACCGTTGCCGCCGACCGCATGGCGACGCAGCATGTGGTGGGCGAACTCGCTGCGCCCCGACCACCCGCAATCGCGCGCCTGGCTGGCGAGTGGCTGGACGGTGAGCGCCGACGTGAACAACGGCGCGGTGACGTTTTTTCGCGGCGATGCTGAATCCGCGACGGAAAAGCGGCAGTATCACTGGCACGCGCCCCGGCCGACGCAGTACACCACCAAGGTCAGTATCGCCGTCTCTCGCGAGATGAAACACGCCATTGATGATGCTGCGGTGGATTTGGACGTCACGACCTCCGACCTCCTCCGCCGCATCATGGAGGAGTGGCTGGAGCGCCATCGGAAGAAAAGCGCGCGGCTGCGTAAACAGCGCGGCGGCACGCGGACCTACCGACGCCGCGTGAAAATCACCGACGATTAATCGGTGGCACATTAATCGGTGGCACATTAACGGGTAGGGACCTTGGCGTAACAGCCCTTCTAACCGTTCAGACGGCAAACGTGTTTTCCAGTGGTCGACGCGATAGAGGGGAACGTTTGACGCTCATTGCGGATGCTTTCGCCCCCTATATGCGCATTCTCCGCAACGACCGCTACCGGTCGGTGTGGTTCGCGCAGGTTGTCTCAAACCTGGGCGATACCTTCCATTACGTTGCGCTCGTCGTGCTGTTATTCCGGCTTACGGGTTCCGGCGGTGCGCTCGCCGTGCTCGCCCTCGCGCAGATTATCGCGACGCTCGCGCTCGGACCGCTTGCGGGTGTCATTGTTGATCGGTTGGACCGACGCGCCGTGATGATCGGGGCGGATGTCGCGCGTGC
>JALYXG010000038.1 GCA_030947205.1 Chloroflexota bacterium | reverse complement strand
CTGCCGACACTCGCGGCGGGCGGCACCTTCTTCCTGCTCGCCGATGTCAGCAGTTTCGGCAAGCCGGACGATGTCGCCGCTTGCTTCCATCTAATCGAAACGGCGGGCGTCGTCGGCATCCCGCCCTCCGTCTTTTATGCGGACGCGAGCCGCGCCGCGATGCTCATCCGCTTCTGCTTCGCCAAGCGACCGGAAACATTGCAGGCCGCCGCCGAACGCTTCGCCCGCCTCGGTGTAGTGGCTCCCTGATTGCGGAACGAACGGTATACGCCTTATTCCACGTAGCCGAACGTTGGCGGGGGTGGCGGAAGGGCAGGCTCGTCGCCCGTCTCGCGCCGCAGCCACGCCCGGATGTCCGGCTCGTGGTCCGTATGCAGATGTACGAACGAGTAGCCCAGGACCGCAGGACCGATGGGCAGGTCGCCCAGCCATGCGAAACGACCGGGCGTCAGCAGGTCGTCGGTGGGCATCGCCGCCACCGCCGCGCCCATCGCGTCGAACTGCGCCGTAGTCTCCGCGAGCACTTCTGTGGCGGGCCGATCCTTGTCGCGCGCAGCGAACCAGGCATTGATGGCGTCTATGTCCGTGCCCTCTTCCATACCTGCGGGCCACGGGTGGGCGGGTGGCCCCGCTCCTCGGGATGCGGCCTCAAGGCGGGCCACAGTCACCCCTCGCCAGCCATTGAGGTGCGCCGCCATCTCCTTAAATGTCCACGACCCGTTGTTCGTGCCGGGTCGGTTCATCAACCCCGCCGCCTCGACCGCCGCCACAAGCGCATCCCAATAGCGCCGCTCGGCATCAATCGCGGTGAGCAGATCATCTTTCGTCGGTGTCGCGCCTGGCATCGGATCACTCCTTTCATAGAAATCGGTGCGCCAGATTCATGCGGCGCAATGCGCGTGCCAGGTGGCTGTGCGCTGGCTGATGATTTTTGCACATACGTTGACACCCACGCGATTCCGCACCATAATCGGCGCGTGCAGTCTTCGGGGCAGGGTGTAATCCCCGACCGGCGGTGAGGCAGACGTTACCCGCATGCCAAGCCCGCGAGCTATACCGATACGTCCCAACGGGTATGGCAGATTCCGGTGTGATTCCGGGGCCGACGGTGAGAGTCCGGATGGGAGAAGACGCATCACGAATGTGTGGCGGGTGACGCGATCCCGGAGGGGGCGCGTGGTCGGTAGCACAGGCTTTCCAGCCTGTGGCTTTTGGCAGGCTGAAACCTGCTCCACCATGTGTTAACTTCGGCGTTCGCTCGCACATATGCCCCGACGACGCATGTCGCCGGGATTTTTGTGCCCCCGGCGTGGTTCTCCGTATCGGGAGCGGTGCCAGATGGTCGGGACACTCAAACGCACGAATCGAACGGAAGCAACAATTGTCGCCCCCATACCGCCGCGGAAAGCGATACGGCGGCGCGATGCGACATGGCTGAATGCGCTCGCGCCGGTCGCCGCCTTCGTGCTGCTCATCGTCGTCTGGAAACTGGCGGTGGTAATCGGCGGGTATGAGGCGTTCATCCTGCCGCCACCGGAAGCGGTCGCGCGCTCCTTCTGGGACGCACTGCGGGATGGCCTCCTCTGGCCGCACGTCCGCACGACGCTGATCGAGGCGGGTTATGGCGCGTTGCTCGGCATCGCTGTCGCGTTTGTGCTCGGCTACATCGTCGTCCATCTGCCGCTCGTAGATCGCGCTGTCGCGCCGGTGGTCGCGGCGAGCCAGGCGCTACCCGCCGTTGCCCTCGCGCCGATTATCATCCTTTGGTTCGGCACGGGGCTGCTGCCGAAGGTGCTGATCTGCGCCTTGATCGTCTTCTTCCCCGTCCTCGTGACGTGGACGGTCGGGCTGCGCGGCATTGACCGCGCGTTCCGCGATGTGGCGCGCATCTACGGCGCGACTGCGTGGCAGACGCTCCGCTACGTCGAGATTCCGCTCGCGCTCCGGTCATTGCTCGGTGGCGTGCGCATCGCCTTCACGCTCGCGGTGACGGGCGCGGTGATCGGCGAGTTTGTTTCCGCCAATCGGGGGCTTGGCTACCTCCTGAAACAGGCAGAATTCCTCTACGACACGCCGCTGAAATTCGTCGCGCTCTTCTGTTTGATGGCGATTGCCGCCCTCGGCTACGCCGTGATTGCCCTGTTGGAACGTTTGCTACTCTCGTGGGAGGACTGACCCATGCACCGCCGCACCTTTCTCGTTTCCGCTGCCGCCACCTCACTTGGCGCGCTCCTCGCCGCCTGTGGCTCGTCCGGCGCGACCGCAACACCGAACGTCGCCCCGGCGACGACCGCCCCACGCCCCACCACCGCACCCGCCGCCAGCAGCGTGACCGGCGCGGCGAGCACGACGACCGCACCTTCCGTTGCCTCGGGCAAACCGCTGACGACGGCCAAATTCGCCATCTCATACATCCCGAATGTCCAGTTCGCGAACTTCTACATCGCGGACGCCAAAGGGCGGTTCGCCGCCGAGGGGCTGAAAGTCGAGTACGACTACGGCACGACGACGGATTACATGCAGTTGGTCGCGCGCGGGGAACGCGATTTCCTCGATGCGAGCGGCGATGAGGTGGCATTGGCGCGGGCGCAGGGCTTGCCCGTCGTCTACGTCGCATCCGTCTACCAGCAATACCCGGTCGCCATCTTCGGGCTGAAGGGCAAGGGGCTGACGGACGCGCAATCGCTGACAAAGTTGAAGATCGGCCTGCCCGGTAAGTTCGGCTCGACTTACATCGGCTACAAGGCAATCCTCTACGCCAACAAGATTGATGAGAGCAAGGTGAACGCGGTGGAGATCGGCTTCACGCAGGCGCAGTCCGTTCAGGCGGGAAAGGTGGACGCGGCGGTCGGCTTCGCTAACAATGACCCGATCCAACTGAAGGCGCAGGGTGTGGATGTGGATGTACTGAAGGTTTCGGACATCTACAACCTCCCTTCCGCCGGCATCGTGACGAGCGAGAAGATGCTGGCGGATCACCCCGACACCGTCCGCGCCTTCCTGCGCGCCATGATCGCGGGAATGCGCGACACCCAAGCAGATCCGAAGGGCGCGTTCGCGGAAGTCCTGAAAATCGTCCCCGAGGCGGCGAAAACGGCGGATGTGCAGCAGCAAGTCCTCGCCGCGACGATTGAACTGTGCGGCGACCCGGCCAAGTACGGCACGATTGACCCCGCCGCCTGGACCCGCATGGCAGCCTTCATGAAAGAAACTGCCCTCGTCAAAGGCGACCCGAAACCCGAAGAGATGTACACAACGAAGTTCCTGCCGTAAAAACGGGAATCGAAACGCAGAGGACGCAGAGGGCGCAAAGCGGGAAGAGCGGGAAGAGCGGGAAAACAAGAATTTCCTTTCTTTCCTCTCTGCGTTCTCTGCGCCCTCTGCGCCCTCTGCGTTTCAGTTGATTTCTCCCGTAAGCCAATCGTCACTTTCCGTACGTATACTGATCGAAGCAGACGTATGCGAAGGGGAGAATGATGGACGAGCGGCGCACGGCGGGATGGATCGGGTTCGGGGCAGGCGTGGTCGCGGCGGCGCTGATGGGCGTGGTAATGCTCGTTGTGCGGATGGCGGCGGGCGTCCCGTCGTACCCGGAACTGATCGGCAACGCGCTCACGAGCAATGTGCCGATTGCCCTTTTCAATCTCTCCACCGGCACACTGGGAACGGAAACGAAGCCGCTGCTTTTTTCCATCATTGTGCTCTGCATGGTCGCGGTCGGTGGGCTGCTTGGCCTCCTGTATACGCGCCGCCTGTGCCGCCCCGACCAGGGCTGGCGGGGGCTGCTTTTTCCTGCTGTCCGGCTTGGCGGCATCGTTTGGCTCGTCCTCATGCTCGTGCTGTCGCCGCTGGTCGGCGCGGGCGTGCTCGGCATCTCGCTGCGCGGTGGGCCGACGGGGTATCTGCTGACCGGGCTACTCCTTTGCGGCATCTATGCAGCCGCGCTCGCCGGGATGACCGCTGCGTTGCGGTCTGCCTTCATCCCGCACGCAGCGGATCCAAGCAAGCCGAAGAAAGCGGCGCAGATCGCGCGAGACGAGCGGCGCCGTGCCCTCCTGCACAACATCGCCATCGGTGCGGCAGTCGTCTCGCTGGGCGGATTAGCCGTGCAAGTCCGCCGTTTCGCCTTCCATTCCGTACCGGGCACATCCGCACCGGACGCAACATCGCCCGACGAACCGACAGCGGTGCAGCAGCAAGCAGCGGCAATTGCGCAGGTCGCCCGCGCGCAGGTCGGCCCGTCCACGGATCCGGCATTCGCGACGGTCGCGAGCAAACTTCCCGCCGAGGTGACCGACGCGGATCATTTCTACGTGATCTCGAAGAATTTCAGCGACCCCGTCGTGCATACCGAGCGATGGAAGATTGACGTGAATGGTCTTGTCGAGCGGCCCTTCTCGCTTACGTACGCGGACCTCATCGCCATGCCGAGTGTCACCTTCCTGCGGACGATGGAGTGCATCAGCAACGATATCGGTGGGAACCTGATCAGCAATGGCGAGTGGACGGGCGTGCCGCTACGCATGGTACTCGAACAAGCGGGCATGAAACCGGGCGCGATCAAGGTGCAGTTCACCGCGTTCGATAGCTACACGACGGCGATCCCGCTCGGTGAGGCAATGGAGGAGCAGACGATCCTCGCCTACCATCTCAATGGCGTGCCGCTCCCCCAGCGTCACGGCTTCCCCGCTCGGCTGATCTTCCCCGCTCACTTCGGCATGAAGAACCCGAAGTGGATCACGACCATTACCCCGACATCGGACGACTATCTCGGCTACTGGGAACGGCAGGGTTGGACGGATAGCTCGGTCGTCCAGACGATGTCCCGCATTGACACGCCGACACGCACGACCGAATTGAAAGTCGGCGTCGAGACGATCATCGCGGGCATCGCCTACGCGGGCAATCGGGGCATCGCAAAAGCCGAAGTGAGTACCGACGATGGCGAGTCCTGGCACGAGGCGGCGCTTCAGCCACCGCTCGGCCCGCTGACGTGGGTCTTCTGGGCATACCATTGGACGCCACCGAAAACGGGCGAATTCAAAGTCCTCGTTCGCGCCACGGATGGCACGGGCGCGCTTCAAACCGCGAAGTCATCTCCACCGATCCCCACCGGCGCCACCGGCTACCATCGTGTCCCAATGACCGTCCGGTAGGATACGAGTTGAAACCGGGGCGGAACGCAGAGGACGCAAAGGACGCAGAGGACACCGAGAGCACAGAGAGAAAATGAGGAGACTTCCTGTCTCAATTTCTTTTCCCCCTCTGTGTTCTCTGCGTCCTCTGCGCTCCTCCCCGGTTTCAGTATCCCGCTTTGATGTCCACGACATCCTGGAGGTCGTCGCCGGCGAGAAAGCGGCGGACGTTTTCGACGAGCAGGTCTATGCCGCGCTCCCAGTAGTGCGGGGTACTGGCGGCGGTGTGACCAGTGACGAGGACGTTCGGCATCTCCCAGAGCGGAGAGTCGGCCGGGAGCGGTTCGGGCGTCGTCACATCGAGGCCAGCGCCCGCCAGCGTGCCGCCGCGCAGCACGGAAATCAGCGCTTCCTGATTGACGAGCGCGCCCCGGCCGATGTTGTAGAGGTACGCGGTACGCTTCATTTGGTCGAGTTCGTCCCGGTCAATCGTGTACTTCGTCGCGCTGGTCAGCGGCAGGCAGAGGCAGACGTGGTCGGACTCCGCGAGCAGTTCCGGCAGATCGTCGCTGGCAAGCAGCCGCGCGACGTAGGAGGGTTTGTGGTCCGGGTGTCGCTGGATAGCAAGCACGCGCATGCCGATACCATGCGCCTTGCGCGCCAGTTGCTGGCCAATCTCGCCCATGCCGATGATGCCGAGCGTCTGCCCGCCCAACTCAAAGGTCGGCAGTGTGGCATCATCTTTCGGCCACTCGTGCTGATCCTGCTGATGAAAGAGCGGTCGGAGGGCGCGCGCGAAGGCGAGCATCATCGCCAGCACATGCTCGGCGATGTTCGGCGCGGCGATGCCGCTGAAGTTGGTCAGCAGGATATCGCGTTCGGCCAGCGCCTCGATAGGTAGATTCTCGACGCCCGCGCTGGTCGCCGCCACCCAGCGCAGTTTCGGCGCCTGCTTGAGCAGATCGGGCGTCAGCGCCGCCCCGCCAATCAGCGCGTCGGCATCGCCGATCTCCGCCTGCAACGCCTCCGGCGTGATGCAAAGGGGAAAATCCGCGTCCGGAAACTCCTGCTGCAACCGTTCGAGGTAGCGCGCCTCCAGCGGCACTTGCACGATCAGTTTCGCCTGTTTGCTCTTGCTTTTACCCACATCCTGCTCCTCGCGCACACCGCCATCGCGGCGCGTTGTTACGCCGCGTGAAGATGCCATTGCACGTAGGCTGCCAAGTGAAGGTAGCGGGTGTTATGGACTGTCAGCGGTGAATGCCCGCTGGGGTATCAGGAAGACGAAGGCCACCAGATGCAAGCCCGCCAGCATCTCCTAGAGCGGTTTTCGTAATTACTGACCCGATCTGACGTTCAAATCGCTTGCTCTGCAAGGAGAAACACTAGACCAGTAGTAGCGCAAACCGCTCTAATCGCTCATCATCCCGCACCAGCTGACAGCGGTCATTGGCTGTTCCGAGTCCGCCGCATCGCAGTGCGGGTCCACAAGATATGGAAAACTCAGGTGAGGGACGCCACTTTCCTCAGCCATGGGAACTCACTATAGAGTCGCGGAAGCGCCGCCTCCGCCGCTGCTTCACCGGCTGGAATGAATTGCGCCCCCTCCTTGAAGCGGCGGAGCGAGATGCCCTTGAGGTCTGGCTTAATCAGTACGCTCGGCTGCTCGACCGCATGTGCGTGTATCTCTGCGCCCATGATCTCGAAGGAGCGCAGCATCGACGCCATCATATTCGGTAGTCGTTCCACCGTGCGGCTATCCAGCGAGATCTCTTGCCGCGGCGCCAGCGTGCCAGAGATGTCCACCGCGATCACCTTGTCGGCGCCGAGGATCTGCGCGGTGCTGATTGGCACCGGATTCACCACCGTACCATCCACGAGCACATGCCCGCCCATGCGCACCGGGGGAAACAGCGCGGGGATAGATGCGCTCGCCAGCGCCGCCTGCCAGGCCAACCCACGGCGGATGACGATCTCGCCGCCGGTGTTGAGATCGCCCGCGACAGCGGCGAACGGCATCGCGAGGTCCTCGATGAGCCGCTCCCCCAGTACATCCTTGCGGCGCAGGAACCGCGCGACTGCCTGGCTGCTAAGTAGCCCATGACGGGAGAGACGTAGGTGGAAGGCGTAATCGCCGGCGAGCCGAAGCAGGTTCTCGTACTCATCCATCGTGCCGCCTCGGGCGACGATCGCCGCACAGATCGCACCGATGCTCACACCGGTGATGCAGTCGAGTGGCACGTGGAGGCGGTCCAGCACGCGGATGACGCCCAAGTGCGCCCACCCTTTCACAACGCCGCCGCCGAGTGCGAGGCCGATCCGCTGCCCCGCGAGCCAGCGTGCGAGCGCGCCGACCGCGATGCCGCGTGAGGCTGACGCAGGGATGATGCCGCGCACATTTGCCCCGATGCGCTCACTAAGCTGCTCGATCGTCGCGACTGTGGGCGCGAGCGTGGCGGGTGCGTCCGTGAGGATCACGCTGATCTCCGGACGAATCGGCAGGCTGGCAGGCATCGGAAGGCAGGCTATCTGAGAGCGCATCGTCGTTACGGACTCAACCGGTCCTGCGACGAGGACACGTGTAACGACCGCGAGCAGCGATGATACGAGGTGGGGACTATCCGGTCGCATGAGAATCAGCGCGTGCCGGTAGCGATCTTCCATGCGGCCAAGTACGCCGAGAAGACCGGCGATAGCTCCCGCAGCATGCGCCTCGTCCGTATCTGACGCATCGAGGGTGACGGCGATCACAGGCCCCTGCTCGGTAGGATTGTCGGGAGCCGCAAGCGCACCGTCGAGTCGGCCGGCGAGCAGGTCCTCTACGCGATATTCGGCGCCTGACCGCTCGGTACCGTCTCCGACGTTGACGAGGAGAGTCGCACTGGAGGTAAGCAGCGCCAGATGCTCCGCGAGCTCACCCCACACGGGAGACGCGGCGGTGAGGATAAGAGTGATCTGCTGGGGTGCGATCTGGGTTTGATGCCGACTTGTGTGGAAAAGGCGCTCGCTGAGAATAACGTTAATGTTCCGGCTCAAGGCTGGGAAGTCGAGCACCAGTTGCTGGAAGTCATCGTGACCGAGCGCCCAGAGGTCACCATCGGTGAGCGCCCGCACAGTCGCAGAGGGGGGTGATCCGGTGATCAGGGACATCTCGCCCACGAGATCTCCCCCGACAAGGCGACGCAGAAAGATTTCCTGCCTCGCACTCTCCGGCAGGCCGTACGGTGTTTCGCGCGTCGTCTCACGTGTGATGCCGACCTGCGCGACGCCCGAGCGCAAGATGAAAAGTTCGCCGGACCAGCGATCCTGCTCGATGAGCACATCCCCGGCCGTAAACGCGCGGCGATGGAGTCGCGTCGAGATCGCCTCGATCGCGGCAGCATCCAGCCCTTGGAAGAGCCTGACCTGCTGTAACAGCTCCCGCGCTTGCGTCGAAGGTACACCGACTTCATCGGTCGGTATGTCGCCGTCCATAGACACCAACGATCGCTCCAATCTCATAGATTCTAGTGCATCATCGCGATCACACAACCCGCGCTTTGCGTCCGGTTTCCGATTTCGCGCTGGCAAAGCGCTGCGAGCCTTTTCTGCTGTGGTCCACGAAGCGCTTGCCGTGATGCGGGGAATGATAGCGCAAACCCTTACCCCATGACTAGCGTCTATGGGTACGCGATACGCGCAGGTTGTCCGGTACCGGACGAATGTTTCCTGGCTTTCCATTGCTTTCAGGAATCATCCATGCTTTGATTGCGGACGTAGGAGATGCAGGCGAAAAAGCGTGGGCGACGAAGCGACTAGATCTGAGATCGCTCTGTGACACAGGAAATGAAGGGGTGCATGCGGATCGCGGGTAGCATCGTTATCACCGGCGCCTCTTCGGGCATCGGCAAGGCATGCGCGTTGCGCCTGGATCAACTTGGTTTCCAAGTCTTCGCTGGCGTGCGTCGGGAAGCAGACGGCGAGGCGCTCCGACGTGAGGCCTCGGATCGCCTGACTCCGCTCGTGATTGATGTCACCGATACGGCGTCAATCGCCGCCGCCGTCGTTGCCGTGACCGATGCCACGGCCGATCTGGGCATTGGCGCGCTGATCAACAACGCCGGCATCGCCGTCGCTGGCCCGTTGGAGTTTTTGCCCCTTGCGGACCTGCGCCAGCAATTTGAGGTAAATGTGATCGGCCAGATTGCCGTGACGCAAGCGTTTCTCGGGCTTGTGCGCCGGGGAAAGGGACGCATCATCAACATGGGATCAACGTCCGGGAGGAGCGTCCTCCCCTTCGCGGGCGCCTATGGGGCCTCCAAACACGCGTTGCGAGCGCTCACTGTTGCGTTGCGAATGGAGTTGCAGCCCTGGGGCATCCCGGTCACGAGCATCGAACCGAGCACCGTTGCGACACCGATCTGGGCGCGCTCCGTGGCCGCGAGCGAGGAGCGCGAACGCATTTCCTCCGCGCAGGAGCGCGAACGCTACGGGCATGCCCAGACGATCGTGAACCGGGCGGCGGGCGAGCAGACGAGCGTCGGCACTCCCGTGGCGACGGTCGTCGCCGTTGTTGTGCGTGCGGTAACGGCCCGGAGACCGCGAACAGTGTACAGCGTCGGACGCAATGCTCGGCTCCGCGTCTTTGTGGAACTGTTACCCGGTGGCCTGCGTGACCGGATCATTATGCGGCGCGTGTTGCGCGGTAATTGATGCGGGCAATCCTTCATACGACAGGAGCGCCACCGATATGATGAAACGAGCCTTTGGCTTACGGTGTGGACGGCAATGACGCTCACGTATCTCGTGCTGCCTCCGATTCTTTTCCTTATCGGCGCAATCCCGTCCGCTCACCTGATCGCGCGTCGCCGGGGGGTCGGCGATCTCCGGATCATCGGCTCCCAAAACGTCGGTGCGTCCAATATCGCACGCCTCGCCGGGAAGAAATGGGGTGCCCTCACTCTCGTCGCGGATGCGCTCAAGGCTTTCGTGCCGATCGCGCTCCTCCGGGGATTCGGCGTCATCCGCGAGATTGACATCCTGTGGGTCGGCATCCTGCTGATGCTTGGCCACAACTACACGCCCTTTCTCGGGTGGCGGGGCGGTAAAGGCGTCAGCGTGATCGGTGGCATCCTCTGCTATCTCAGCGTGGGATCAGTCCTTATCAGCTTGATTCCCGCGATTCTCGTCTATCGCAAACTGCACTGGGTTCCTGGCCTGACGATTGCCCTTTTGTTGGCATTCGAGGCGTGCGCGTTCATCGGGAATCTGTCGCTGACCACCAAATTGGCCCCACTCGTCTTCGGTCTTGTCTCGCTGGTTGCGACGCTCCCGAACCTGATCCGCATACCAGGTCAGGGCGTACCCCCGGCCTTGCGCGACGATGGCTCAACATTCTGAAGGAGCAATGTTCGCGGCCGCGACTTTCGGACTCGCGTCTGTGCGCGGATACTGCTAAAATATGCAGAGGAGACAATCGCCCACATTCGGAAGATCATTCTCAGGAGCGTCACGACGATGTATTATCCCGCGCCCACCGAGGAGTATCCCCGCAGCCGTGTCCGGCCAAGCAGGGCGCGGATCGTCGCGGATAGTATCGCCCTTCTCGGTGTTGTGGTCGGCTGTGCATCGCTCTTCCTCCACGGTTGGCTAAACACGACGTTTATGTTCGCCTCGCGTGGTTCGGCGGGCGCGCAGATTCTGCAGCAATTTGGGGTCAATGTGGACCAGGAAATCTCACGAATCGCCAATCGAGAAATTGCTGCCATGATCTCGCCGACGATGTGGCAGTACAAGGACCATGCATTCCAGCTGCTTTTTGCGCTGCTGATCGTGACCGGTTTGCTTTTGCTTGTGAGCCTGGTTGCCCCGCGTGTGAGTCTCCCCGCGCATGTGCTGGCGTTGCTGACGAGCGTGGGGGCGGTGGGCGTCATGATCGTTGCGCTGATGCATCTCCGGGGCCAAACCGACTCGCTGCCAGCGCGGGTGGGGCAGGCGATCGCAACGAACCCGGTCACCAATCGGGTGCTTGCGGCGACGACCGGGCAACCCGTGCTCGATGCGAAACCCGGCGTACCGATGTATATGGCGATAGCCGGCCTGGCGGTCACGCTCATCGGCGCGCTAGTCGCGCTGGTCTTTGCTGCGGCGCAATCATCGCGGAATGCGGCCGCCGTACAATGATCCAATGAACGGGTCTCGCGTGCGCTATCGAGAGAGGTTCTCGTAACGGAAATTGCTGAAAGTTGCTGTGGCGTCCGATTCGACGCTACTCTTCGTCACGTTCGCCGCGAAGGCGAGCGCCGTGAATCCCTTGACCTCATACGGGACGACTTGGTCCAGGTAGATCGGCTGATTGTTGGCGTAGCAACTAAATTTCCCCTGGCGCACCTCGATGCGCATGAGATTGGTGACATTCGTACCTGGGTTGATGGCAGCTTGCTGCGCCAAATCAATCAGCTTTTGATCGTGGCCCTCGCCGCCGGGCAATTGTTGCGCCACCGAGAACTTGCGGTCTCCGCGGATGGTAAACGTCAAGTACTGATAATCATTGACATTCGAGGCGTAATTGTACAGGAAAACGAAACCACCGGCGGCGCCCGCCGCATCCCCCTGGAGGCGCATCTCCACTTCCGCGCTGAACTCCGCTCCCGCCACCCCTTCCGGGGGCACCCAATTCCCCCACGAGAATAGTCCGGAACCGTCCGGTTTCTTGGAGACACGGACGGTGTAGGCGCCGTTGTCGAGCGTGCGCGTGGACTGGTTGGGAATCTTGTCCATTTGCCATTGTTCGGGATGGCTCATCGCGTCCGTGATGGCGCGCGTGGAGAACTTCGCCACGACGGGCGTATTCGTCGGGCCAGGCGTTACGGTCGGTCGTGGTGTCGCGGTGGGCGTCGCGATCAGGGCGGTCGCGATCGCCGTGTTTGACGTGACGGGCGTTCCTGCCGCCACATTCGCCGTGACGGGCGTCAACGCCGCCGTGCTCACCCCCGTCGGTGATCCTGCCACGGCAGGCAACGCGGGTGTGGCCGTCGCTGTGTCAGACGCTCCACGCCCGAGGAGGAGGTAGCCGCCGCCCGCCGCGCCGGCGGCGACGATTCCACCAATCGCAAAGAGCGCGTTGCGTCGGCCCATTCGCCGTGGCGAGGAGGGTGCGATGGGGTACGGTGGTTGCGAAGCGAAGGGTAATGGCGAAGGTTGCGGAGCGAACGATGGTGGCGAGCCAAACGACAATGGCGGGGCTTGTCGCCCGTCCGGCACAAAAGGCACTCCCGGCGGTGAAGCATCGAGCACGGTTTGCGTCGCCCCTGACTCCTGCTCCGACTGATACGATGATGCGCCCAAGACCGCGCCCGTGTCCATTGCGGTGGTGATCGCCTGCACGGCGGACATGACCCGTGCCATGTCCGGGTAGCGATCGTCGGGATTCTCCGCCACCAGTCGTTCGATGAGCGCCGCGACGGGCGGCGGTTGTGTGGCGAGAAGGGCGGTGGCTTCCCGCTTGCCGAGGCGCTTATAGATCTTGCCGGTGAGCATCTCGAACAGGACAAGACCGAGGGCATACTGATCGGTATTGGGGCGCAGGTAGCCGGTCATGCTTTCCTGCTCGGGGCTCATGTACAGCGGTGTGCCAGGGTGGCTGGCGATGGCTTGGGTGCGGCCGGAAACGTCGTCGATTTGGGCGATGCCGAAGTCACCCACCTGGGCACGGCCATCGGCGGCGAGGAAGATGTTAGCCGGCTTGATGTCGCGATGGACGAGGCCGGCCTCGTGCGCGGCCAGCAGGCCACGCGCGGTGTCCGCCGTTACCCGGAGCGCCGCCGCCAGTGGGAGGGTACCGGCGGCGCTGAGGCGGTGGTCGAGCGTACCGCCGGGCACATACTCAAGGATGAGGTAGAGCGTTTCGTCCGGCCCCGCAACGGTGTCATAGACGGCGACAAGATTCGGATGACTGCCCATGCGCGATCCGGCGATCGCTTCTCTGCTGAAGCGATCTTCGATAGCGCGGAGGCGCACGGGATCAACGGGGCCGAGGGAGCGCTTGAGTGTTTTGATCGCCACTTTCCGCTGAAGGCGTGTGTCGAAGGCGCTCACGACGCTGCCGAGACCGCCCGTTCCGAGGATCCCTTCTACCCGGTAGCGGTCCAGCAACAGCGGCGGGTCTGTCGTGCCGTCTGTGTTCATCTGATTCGCGCCACTTTCTGCTACTGCTACGAGCGCCAAGGAACACATTTTATCGTTCATGTAATCAACTGGCAAGCGGATCGGTACGCAACGTTGGGAAATTGATTGACCATGAGCCGTCTCAGGCCTAGAATACACAGACCGATCACGGCGTTTCTCGAGAAGATGGAGGATCGTATGAATGCCCGTCCCCCAACAAATCCTCCTCCGG
>JALYXG010000334.1 GCA_030947205.1 Chloroflexota bacterium | reverse complement strand
AGTTGCAGCAGCCGCCGGATCGAACCGGATGTGATCAGTTCCATCACGAGATACAACAGCCCATCGTCGCGCTTGCCGAAATCGAAGATGTTGACGATATTCGGGTGGCTGAGACCGGCGACCGCTTTCGCCTCCTGCGCGAACCGCTCATTGAAGTTCGGCTCGGCACTGTACTGCCGATGCGGCACCTTGATCGCCACCGCCCTGCCGAGCAGCAGGTGCGTGCCACGATAAACGGTCGCCATCCCCCCCGTGCCCAGCAGGGCTTCGACGCGGTAGTTGCCGATTGTTTCGCCGATCAGTTCGGTCATGATGTCCTCTCGGTGAGGTGAAAGCCGATGTGCGCGGGTTTGTGCGTCAGGATTAATTGTTCGATCAGCGTGCGGTCGGCGCTGCGGTCGGCCGGGATCGTCACGGAAACATCAATCACAAACGGCGTATTCGGCAGTTCGGTGATGCGCGGCACATAGCCCGTGCAGACCTCGATGATCCGTTCCAGGCCGTACCGTGTGCCCCGCCAACGGTACAGGTCAATGACCTCGGCGAGAAAGCGTCGCTTGCGCCCCTCCGGCCAATGCAGCGTTTCGGACAAATCGAGCCACGAAGCCAGCCAGGACAGAATATCCGACGGGCAGGTGCGCGGGTCGAAATACATCTCGATGTGATCCTGCCGCTGTTCGAGCGGTTCCCAAATGGATTCGAAGATCATCAGGAACCGCTCGAAGAACGGGTTCTCGTGGAAAATGATCGGCAAGTTGGGCAGGAAGGCGCTCGGGCGGTCGCGCGTGTAGGTCGGCCGATACATCGCACGCGGCGCAATCGGCGCGGGCAACGTTTCCGAGGCGTCGAGGACGTAGGCGGGTTGGTCGAGTTCGACGAACAACGCCTGTTCCGTGTCGAATCGCTGATCCGGCACCTGATAGATCATCGAGAACGGGCCGATCTGAAAGGCGTCGCCAACCGCGAGCAATGTTGGTTGATTGGGGAGCAATCGGGAGCCTTTGAGCAGCGTCCCGTTGGAACTGCCGAGGTCAATCAGGATCGGCTGCGCGCCATCGAGGCGGATTTCCGCGTGATGGCGGGAAACGAGTTGGTGGGCGAGCGCGAGGCTGTTGTCCGGCCCGCGCCCGATCGTGATGACGGGCGTGTTCAGTGGCACCACCTGAAGTAGCTCTTTGCCGAGTTGCACATTGATATGTCCGACTTGAACGGTCACATCGTACTCGCAATCGTCATCGGCTAGCGTACCGTCACGGAATGGGTGCCGGAACAGATCAGGCCGTACTTCGGGACCGTCAGGCGCGCGGGGACGGGCTGATAATTCGTGTCGCTGCCCGTATCGTTGACGCCAATCCGCACATTCTCGACGAATTCGACGAATGGGACGCGCTGCAAAAGCGCCGAGATTTCCGATGGGTGCAAATCGCGCCCGAACGGCCAGCCGTCGCCGTTGAGGCCACCCTGGTACGGACTGAGGAAGCGATACAGGGCCGCCTCCGCCTCGCGCTGGACGGTCTGGATCAGTGCCGGTTCGCTGCGCGCGGCGATATGAAGCGTCGTTTGCACGGAGATCCATAGGTAGGTCGGTTGGCGGACATCCAGCGCTGTGCCGAGCATACGCCGCTCATTGAGGTGCGCAACGACCGCCGCGCGGGACTCGGCGGACAGGTTGAGCGAGGTCGCCGCGATCCGGCCGTCGGTCTGCGCGCTGTCGGGCAGGACGACGACGACGACCTGACCGGGCTTCGGATCGTCCGGGCCACCGGGCAGTGCGCCGGGGGCGATGCAGCATGCCCGCACGATGCCCGGCACCTCGCAGGCGAGGTATTCGTAGTCGTCCGCCGTCACGGCGCGGGTGCGCGAGCGCAGGAGTTGGGGCGCCCGCACCTTCGCGTGTTCGAGGCTCTCGCCATCCCGCCCGCCGAGCGCCGGCGACCAGTTGGTGACGCGCGCGACATACGGAATGGACGATTTGAGGACGGACAATGTGTGCGCCGGGACATTACCGAGCGTGCCGCCGCCGAACTGGTAGCGGTGGAAACGGAGGCCGCACCCGCGCGGTGGCACCGCGCCGAACCGATACACCGAGCCATCCGGCTGCACGAGCGAGGGGCCAAAGGTGAGGGAGCCGTCGAGGCTGTCGAGCGTGAAGTTTCGGTCATCGGGGCCCGATTCCGAGAAATCCACGTCTTCATGCCACTGCTGCTCTTCGCCTTCCAGCGTCTCAACGATCAGGTAATCATCCTTGGGGTTGCGCGCGAGCAACGGCTGGTTGAGCAGCGTGAAGGACTGGCCGGGGTTACCGTCGCTTTTGCCGATGAATTCGTCGCGGACGGTGATCGCGTGGCGCGCCCCGACCGTGCCGCCGCGCGCCTCGACGCGGACCCGCTCGATATCCGGCGATACCTGATAGGCATTCTGGCCTGCCTGCGCATCGGTCAGTTGGCAGCGCAGCCAGTAGCCCTGCAAGCGTTGGAACTCGCCCTCGACCATCGCGGGCATGCGCAGAATCACCTCGCCCGAGCGGTTGAACCCGCCTGTTCCATCGTGCTCGATCACGCAGGGCGCCCACAAGCCTTGCGCCCCCTGCCACACCTGCCATTCGTACGGCGGGTGGTCGGGATCAATGCCCGCGCCGCCGGCGAGTTCGCAGGCCACGACGACCGCGACGACGTGATGGCCCAGGTCCTTGTTGAGTGCGATGTAGAACGCATCGCCGGGCGACGGTTCGAGCGGAAAGATCGCGATTCGTTGTCCGGGCAGACCCAACGTCCGCATGTCGTGCTGCACCCATTGTTCGCCGGTGCTGGACGACCGGCCGCGGGTGAACAAACCGACGATGTCGGGCGGCCGGATCGTCAGGTCCTTTTCCGTTGTGAAGATAATGGCCGGGCTGGTTTCGGTGCGGACGGTTGCGACCTCGGTATCGGCGGGAATGGAGATTTCGCCCGGCTGCGGGGCGGAAAGATAGAATGTCACGTCCACATTCGCGGCGCGCGGTGGGCCAAGTTTCAGACCGATCAGGTCGAGGAAATGGACATACATCTTGTCCGGAATCTGATTGACCCGGTAGAGCAGCATGTCGGTCATCCACGCGAATAACTCGATCATCGCGACGCCGGGGTCGCTGACATTGTGGTCGGTCCATTCCGGGCAGAATTGTGGGATGAGCAGTTTCGCTTCATCCACAATGTCCTGAAACCGTCGGTCGTCGAGTTTGGCGATTGGCAAAGGCATACGCTTCAATCCTTATGATGCTTCGGCGACTTCGCCGGGGATGCGATAGAACGGGAAGACCAACGCGCGGCTGTCATGCGTCGCCTTGATCTCATACTGTATCTCGATCTGGAGCATGTTCGCGTTCAGCGGGTCGGGATTGGCGACAACGCTCTGGAGGCGGATGCGCGGCTCCCACATGCCGAGCGCCTCCTCAACATAGTATGCGGCCAAACCGGCCGTCGTGGCGTTGTTTGGCGCGAAGATCAGGTCGTGGAGCCGCGAGCCGAACTCCGGTCGCATGACGCGCTGCCCTTTCGGCGTCAGCAGGATCATGTAGATCGCCTCCTCGACATCGCGCTCCCGCCGCGCCAGCGCGATGCGCCCGCGCGGATTGACCCCGATCGGGAACGCCCACCCGGAACCGACGATGTCGCCCATGATCGCGCTCCTTTCTAGCCGCCGATGAACACGGTGCTGACCGCGACGACGGTGCCGTTCGGCATATCAACGGGATCGTTGCAAGTCATCGCCGTGTCCCCCGTGCGCGCCGCCATCTTGCCGCCAATCAGGACGGTCGCACTGCCCATCAGAATTTTTCCCTTGTTCGTCGGCTGCTTCTGGAACGGCCCCCCGGCGGGAATATGGGGCGGAATGTTGTCCGCAGTGCTGCCAACGACCGCCGCAGGCATCCCCATGATCTTGACGGAGGCAATGCAACCGCCCGTAATCATCCCCATGAAGGGGCTTGGTAACGGCGTCGGTATCGGTGGCGCAGGTGGAGCGGGAATCATGACAATATGAATGTCCACACCCACGATGCGGTCCCCTTGTTTCGCAGCCGGTTTCCCCACGCTATGCCCCCCTGACTCACTCTTCGTCGCACGTCTGCACGCCTGGTATCAGTTGAGTTTGATCATGCCACCCTTAATCTCAACCTGTGCATCGCCATTGATCTTAACTTGCGGGCCTTTGATCTCCACACCCTTCTGTCCCTGAAGGCTGAGGTTGACGCCGGACATCGTCAGGTCGCCCGTCGCCTTGACGATGATGTCCTTGGTTGACTCGATCGTGATGGACTTCTCCTTCGCATTCAGCGTGATCGTTTCGCCGGCCTTGTCCTTGATCGTGATGCCGCCACCGGCTTCATCGTCGTCGAATGTGATGACATGGCCGCTGCGCGACTGGATGACACGCGACGCGACCTTCTGCGACTTGAGCGCCTCCTGGCTTGGCGCTGTATCCTTGCCGTTCCACAGGCCACCAATGACGAACGGGCAACTCGCATCGCCCCGCTCGAAGCCGACGACCACTTCGTCGTTCACCTCGGGCAGAAATTGGAAGCCGCGATTCGATCCCGCGCCGGGTGCGGCGACGCGTACCCAGTTCGTTACGGCTTCTGCGCCGAGGTGCGGGAACTGGAGTTTCACTTCGGCCTTTTTCGGATCCACCTCCGTCACGATGCCGATCTGCAACCCCGTTTTCGCGGCATCGTTTGACTCTTTTGCCAGCAGTTGCAAGAGCGTCGTGGGATCGTAGCCGGAGATGGTGAACTCGGTGTCGTAGCCGCTCTTTGCGTCGTAGGTGTGGAGCGCATTCGTGACGAAGAAGGTGCCGCTGAATCGCGTGCCCACACCGCGAATCTGGATCGAGGCACCGGCGACGATGGCGGGGGCCCCGACCGAGACGCCCTCGGCTTGGACGAACTTGCCGCAGGCGCTCTTGGCGATTGTTTCGGCGATCTTTTGCGCCTCATCCTGATTGACGACGTTCCAGTCGGTCACGAAGTGATCCTGCCCGCCGTTGTGCGCACTGGCGGCGAATTTCGAGCCATTTTTGCCGTCAATCATTACCGCACCGCTCACCGAACCGGCGTTGTACTGGCCGACGATTTCCGTCTTTTTTACCTGATCCCATCCGCGCACCGTCACGTTCGCGACTTGATCAATCGTGGTGAGTCTGGGGCGGAACGAGGCGAGCGAGTTCCCTTCGAGAACGAGCGCCGCGCTCCCGCTTGCTGGGGCGGCGCAGTGGATCGTTTTGCCCGCAGCGAAGATGTGGCAGCCGACCAGCACCGCGCGGCTTCGCACAAAATCCAGATCGGTCTGGCTGTTTTGTAGGACATACGGATGGACCTGGCCGGGGCTATTAGCCCCATAGTTGAAACTTAATCCATGTTTTGACACGATCTGCGACATGATGTCCTTGTCGGTCATCTCCCGGTACGACGTCACCTTGCGGCCGCGCGAGAGCCGGTGGAGCATGTCGAACGCGCGGATGACGAGGTCGCAACCAACCGGCCCGAAGAATGGCTCGAGTTCCACGACCTCACCGTCGAATATTTTGGTCGTTTGGCTGCCGTGCTTGACCGAGACCTCCATCGCTGTTCCCGGATCGAATTTTGGTGAATCAATCCAATCGAGCGCCGTCGAGTGGCCGAGGGGTAGGCTGTGAAGATGCAGTGTCGCGACGGCGGGGATGTTCATGCTGCTCTCGACGGTGACCCTCGTGAGGCAGTTCATGACTTCCGCCGGGAGTTCGCTGCCATTGAGTTTGATGTACCACTGCATGGAGTCATTGTCAGGCATTGGGGATCTCCAGTACCGTCCCCGGTACCAGGCGGCGCACGCGGGTCAGGCGATTCGCCGCCGCGATCTGCCGCCACTGGTTCGTGTCGCCGTACATCCGATAGGCGATCAGCGAGAGTGTGTCGCCTTCCTGGACCGTCCACTGCCGTTCGCCGCCGACGCCGCCCGATGTCGGGTTCTGTTTGGGGAACAGTTTGCCGTCCTTCACCTGCTGAAAGGTAACATCGAGCGTCGCGCGGACGGGTGTCCCGTCGGTCAGGAAGAGTGTGAAGCGCTGCGAGATGTCGCGAATCATTGCGTCAAATGACCACGTCCTGCCCCACTGGAAATGGACAATTGGTGGCCGACCGCGGCCGGTTTTTGAGTCCTTCGTACTTTCCGCGACGGCCATCAGTTCCCAAATCGCATCGGTGTGCTTGCGCACGTCTTTCGCGCTGGCCGCCGCCTCATAGGTGTCGAAAAAGAGCTGCAACTTCATCGTCGCCGGATCGCCGCTGCGGAAATCGGGGATTGGCATGTTTTTCCCTGGCACCTCGGTGAAGGCGATCCGGTTCTGCTTGTAGAACGTGTACTCCGTTGGATTGAACATGCACTCGATTGGCGCACCACCGGCATCCACGTTCGTGATCGAAGCCTTCTCAACCACCGCTCACCCCCATACTGGTCAACCGATCCGGCGTCGTTCGACGGAAAGGCGGTCTTTCAAGATCGCATAGACTTGCCGCGCCAGCGCATCGAGATCGGCCTGCGGCGCCTCCTCGTTCGGTGCATTCGGCGGCGCGGCGTCGTCATCGTGTGACGACTGCGAACGTTCAATTCCGGCGCGCTGGACGACTGGCGGTGCGACTTCCGCAGGCGCTGCCGCCACGGGCCCTGCGACCTGTTGCGTGGCTTGATTGGGTGGGCCGTGCTGCACCCCGCCATTCATCGGCTCCCACGGCGCCGGTAGCCCCGACCATCGCGGGTCGGGGGCGCTCGCACGCGGCGCGGGCGCAAGGAAGGGCGCTGCGGGGGGCGGCGCAACGGTATCCTGCACCGGGCGAGACGGCGGGCGGAATGCAGCGGAACGCACCGCCTGGACGACCCGGTCTTCGACGCGTTGCGCGAGCGCTTCTTCGGAGAGCGATGCAACAATCCGGTCGTCGCGCGCGCTGAGATGCTCCGGTTGCGATCGTGGGTGTGGCGGGCGCGCAATCGGCGGGATGAACCGTGCCTGTTGGCGTCGCGCGACATGGGTTAGTTCGTGCGCGAGCAGGCCGAGCGTTTCGGGCTGGCCGATCGCCGCGTTCGACGATGCGATCACGACCGTCCGACCGTCCGTCACCGCATCGGCATTGTGCGCCGCCGTGACATGATCCGACGCGGTGTCGCGATAGATCGGTACAGTCCGTGTGTCGAAGCCAACGAGCGGACGGAGAAACTGATGTGCTGATTCCGGCAATGCGAGTGGGGTCGGCATGGGTGTCGGCAGCGGTGTCGGCATCCTGGCATGTTCGACCGTCTCTTCGGGTTGCGATGTGGATTGTGTTTCGGGGGCCGCTTCCGATACCGGAACGGTTGGCGCCGCCGCAGTCTCCAGCGTTTCGGCGGGTACATCAATCGGTGCGAGCGAATACATCTTTCTCAGCCCGTTCAGCATTGCCATGCGTCGCGCACGCTCTTCATCCGTCGGCTCGGCAGTAGCGGGCGCTTCATCGTCTGCGACCGGGGGCTTGGCGATCATCGGTCGTCGCCGGGCCTGACGTATCTCGTGAATCGGGGCGGGCTGCTCGACCGACGGTGCGACGCTCGTGTCATCGTGTTGCAATGAGTCCGCGTCCATGTGACCAACAATCGGCGCTGAAGCAGTCATCGGCGTGCGACTGACTATTACCGAAGGGGAGGGAGCGACGTCGTCTTCGCCTGTGACATCACGGCGAACCGGCGCGATGTCGCCGACCGCCTCGTCGTTGTCCACCGCAACAACCCGTGCAGCGGGATCATCCCCCACACGTATGGCGGGAAACGGCTGCACTTGCCGTGCGTCTGCGGGCAGGGCAGGGCCAAGCGCCGCAGATGCCTCGATCGGTTTATCGGGTTGGGGAGTGGTTCGCGGATCGGATTGACCAGAGATTGCCGAGTCCGGCGTGATGGATCGGTCCCTTCGGGGCGAGCGCATCTCCATGAATGGCGCGTTGGATGCATCACTCGTGCGCACCCCGTTGGTATTGAGGGGCGTGGAAACACCGTGCGGTTCCATTGCGGGTGCGGTGGAAGGCGGGGCGGTTCTGACCGGGGTTCCGGGTTGGTCGGGCGAAACCATCGGCGGTGAAATACGCGGGGGCGCGGGCGCATCAGCAACCATCGCCGGGTGCGGCGCCGCGACATCGGCCGATGTGTGATCCGTTCCGTCCGCAACGTCGCGAGCCTCCACTGTCTGCAGCGGCAGAGAATCGGGGAACGCAGCGGCAGGCAGGCCGTGCGAATCAGTTGAGTCGGCCGATGACAC
>JALYXG010000332.1 GCA_030947205.1 Chloroflexota bacterium | reverse complement strand
GATTGTCCCGCAGGTAGATCTGCCCGATGGTCAGGTAGTTGGCGGCGTCCCAGTAGCGCTGCATCCGGTCGAGCAGTGCGGGCGAGAGCGGCCCCTTCACCGCCGACTGGCGTGGTTGCGGGACCGGGGGGTCATTCTTCACCGCGCTGGAGATAGCAGCGTCAAACCGGAAGTCCGTGGTGGGCATGGGTTCCTCCATCGTTGGTAAAGTGCTGAGTGCTGAGGGAAACCGATACCCTTCTCAGCACTCAGCACTCAGCACTCAGTCCTCAGCACTCAGTCTTTCGTCGGTAACGACGTGGTACGTGTGCCGGGCGATCATCAGGTCTTCGTCCGTTGGCATGACGCGGACGGCGACCGGGTTGCCATCGGGCGAGATGAGCGGGGCGTGGACGGCGTTTCGCGCCGGATCGAGCCGGATACCGAGGAAATCCAGACCATCGCACATCCGGGCGCGCACGGGGGCCGCGTGCTCGCCGATCCCGCCGGTGAAGACGAGCGTTTCCACCCCGCCGAGCGCGGCGGCGAGCGCGCCGAGGAATTTCTTCGCCTGGTAGCAGAAGAGGTCAATCGCTTCGGCGGCGCGCGGGTCGGTGGACTCCTTTTCCAGCAGGTCGCGCATGTCGCCGCTCGTCCCCGAAACGCCGCGCATCCCGGCCTGCTTATTGAGGAGCGCACTCACGTCGTCGGGCGTCATGCCGCGCGAGCGGATCAGGTAGAGCGGCACGCTCGGGTCGAGATCGCCCGTGCGCGTGCCCATCACGAGGCCGCCCGTCGGCGTGAACCCCATCGTCGTCTCGATGCCGACGCCGCCGCGCACTGCCGCCATGCTCGCCCCATTGCCGAGATGCGCGACGATCACGCGGCCATCGGCAGCGGCCCGATCCGCCGCGCGGAGCGCCTGCATGATGTACTCGTACGAGAGGCCGTGGAACCCGTAGCGGATCACCCCGGCGTCCGCGTACTCGCGGGGCAATGCATACTGCTGCGCGACCGGCGGCATATGGCGGTGGAACGCCGTGTCGAAGCAGGCAATCTGCGGGAGGTTAGGATACGCTTCGCCGACGGTACGGATCGCGCCGAGCGCCTGAGGCATGTGATCGGGGTCAATCGCCGTGAGTTGCTGGAGCGCGGCGATCAGTTCTGCCGTGACGCGTTGCGGCTCGCGATACTGGCGGCCGCCATGCACGACACGATGCCCGACCGCGTCGAATGGATGGTCCCCGCGCTGATCGTGGAGCCATGCGAACACTGCTTTGAGGGCAGCATTGTGGCTCGCCAAATCACGCTGCTCGTCCAGCACCCCCACGCCAGCCGCATCCACGATATGGATGTGTGCGTCGCGGTCGCCGATCCGTTCGATCTGCGCCGCCAGTTCCCGCTTCTCGGCGCCCGCCATCGTGTAGAGCGCGGCCTTGAGACTGGACGAGCCGGTGTTGATCGTGAGCAGGCGGATAGGTTGTGTGCTCGCCATACGTTCGCTTATTTCCTTCCTCGATTGCCGCCATGTACCCCGACCGCAATAGATAGATTATCCGATCAACCTCACGCCCACACGAATGATGCCACCGCTCTGTTATGGACTGGTTTGCGGGCCGGGGTTAGATTCCCCGCCGGTCGTGAAACGCGGTACAATGGATCAGCAAATTATTGCGCCCGACGGACGACCGGGCGCGCCGATTGATGGGGAAGGAACGTAACCGATGGCGACGCTCGCGCCTGTTGAAGAGTCACACCAACCGCTTGAGCACCTGCTTCGTGGTTTCACGGACCATGACGCACCGGACCCGGCGATTATTAATGCTTGCGTCCATTGCGGACTTTGCCTTTCTTCCTGCCCGACCTACGTCGAGACGGGGCACGAGGCGTCGTCGCCGCGCGGACGGATTTACCTGATTAAGATGGTCAGCGAAGGCAATCTGGACATCGAGGACGATGTCTTCACCGGCCAGATGAGCCAGTGCCTCAATTGCCGCGCCTGCGAGGCGGTCTGCCCCTCCGGTGTGCAGTATGGGCGGCTCGTCGAGGCGGCGCGCGACCAGATTCAGCAGGTCGAGGGGGATGAGCAACCCGCGCCGGTGCAAGTGACGCGCAGCGTGGTTTTCGGCCTGCTTTTTCCGCATATGTCGCTGTTCCGCACCTTCTCGTGGATGATGCGGCTTTATCAGCGGACGGGTTTGCAGACCCTCGCGCGGCGTAGCGGCATCCTGAAACTGCTGAAACTCCAGGAGCAAGAGTTGCTGCTGCCGACGATGGACGAAAAGTTCTTCGTCCCGCGCGGCAATGTCCTGCCTGCCACGAACGGCGCGGCGGAGCAGACCGTCGGCATCTTCGCGGGGTGCATCCAGTCCACTGCATTCGCGGATGTGACGCGGGCGACGGCGCGGGTGCTGGCGGCGAACGGCAACGATGTCTGCGCCTTCGCCGGGCAGGGGTGCTGTGGTGCGTTGCATGCCCACGCGGGCGATCTCGACGGCGCGCGGGAGCTGGCAAGGAAGAATATTGATGCCTTCGAGGCGAGCGGCGCGGAAGCGTTGATCGTTAACGCGGCGGGGTGCGGCGCACAGTTGAAGGACTACACCCACCTTCTGGACCACGACCCGGAGTATGCGGACCGCGCGGTCGCTTTCGGCGCGAAGGTGAATGACGCAACGGAATGGCTGGCGAAGCACCCGATCAACACGGCGGACATGGGCGTGGTTAATGCCACGGTGACGTATCAGGAGCCGTGCCATCTCTGCCACGCGCAGCGCATCTCCAAGCAGCCACGCACGCTCATCAATTCGATCCCCGGCGTCAAACTCGTCGAGATGAACGAATCCAGTCTGTGCTGCGGCTCGGCAGGTATCTACAACATCACCCAGCCGGAGATGGCGACCCGCCTCGGCGAGCGGAAAGTCGCCAACGTCGAGGCGACCAACGCCGATATCGTCATTTCCGCGAACCCCGGCTGCATGATCCAGGTTGGCGGCATCCTCCGACAGCACGGCAGCGACATGGAAGTCGCGCACATCATGTCGCTCATGGATCGGGCGTACGAAGCAGGCAGCAGGCAGCGGGCAGTGGGCAGCGCGAGTGAGCATTCGTGACGATACAGAATTACAGCGACTTGTTCGCGTGGCAGCGGGCGATGGATTTCATCGAATCTGTCTACCGCGTGACACGGACTTGGCCGAAAGACGAGGCCTACGGCTTGACGAGTCAAGTGCATCGAGCTGCGGTTTCTGTTGCCGCGAATATCGCAGAAGGGCAGGGGCGGGGCAGCGATAAAGAATTCCTGCGCTTTCTCGCTATTGCACACGGATCGCTCCGTGAAGCGGAAACGCATTTACTCATCGGGCTTCGTCTTCGCTATTACGACGAATCGGTCTGTACACCAGCAATGGAACAGGCTGCTGAGGTCGGGCGACTGATTCAGGGGCTGGCGCGCAAAATCCGCCAACCATAATCCGTCATACCGCCCGCTGCTTGCTGCCTGCTGCCTGCTTTGTTGCACTCACGTTGACAGAACGGGCGATGTATCGTTAGGATGCCGATGCATCTTCGTCGTACGTACCGTTATTGCTCTTTCGAGGTGCCACCGCACATGGTCGCCCCCACCGGCCCGTATTCGCCGCTCTCGCTGGCAACGCGTCTCGTGCAGGCGGTGGACGCGCCCGACCCGACCGGTGCGGCGCTGTTCGCGGTCAGCGAGACGCTCGGTAGCGGTTCGACGGCATTCTATACTTTCAATCCGGCGGACAGCGCCATCGTCATGACGCACGCGACGATTGGCGCGGTGCTGGCGCGCGAGGTGA
>JALYXG010000326.1 GCA_030947205.1 Chloroflexota bacterium | reverse complement strand
CGCGCAACCTGCGCGGCACGACGGATAACGGTGAGGGCCATGGACAAAGAGACGCGTGTCGTTATCACCGGGCTTGGCGTGGTTTCGCCCCTCGGTATCGGGTATCCCACATTCTGGCAGCGTCTCTGCGCTGGGGAATCGGGCGTCAGTCAGATCACGACGCTCGACGCGAGCGACTTCGCCTCGCCCATCGCCGGTGAGGTGCGCGACTTCGATCCGGGAACATTCATGGCGCCGAAGATGGCGCGCCGCATGGATCGTTTTGCGCAGTTCGCCGTCACCGCTGCGGGCGAAGCAATTGCGGACGCCCGGCTCGATCTCGCGGCGGAAGATCGCGAGCGAGTCGGTATCATCCTTAACACGGGAGGCGGGGGGATTCAAACGCTCCTGCACGCTTCGTGGAACTATTACAGTGGTGGTGTGAAACGAGTCAGCCCGCTGACGATCCCGATGTCAATACCGAATATGGCGGCGTGTCACATCTCGATCATGCATGATATCCGTGGTCCGGTACTGGCGTCGGTGGCGGCGTGCGCGGCAGGAGTGCAGGCGGTCATTGATGCCTATCATCTCCTGCGCCGTGGCGAAGTGGATGTTGTTATTGCCGGGGGCTCTGAGGCGCTGATGAGCATCGCGATGATCGCCTTCGGCAACATGGGCGTGCTTTCCAGCCGCAGCGATGACCCCACGCGTGCGAGTCGTCCCTTCGATCGTGATCGCGATGGTTGCGTGCTCGGGGAGGGGTGCGGCGTCCTGGTGCTCGAGACTGAGGAGCACGCCATGCGCCGTGATGCGCGGGTGTACTGCGAAGTCGCCGGTGGCGCGCTAACCGCAGACGCGTTCCACATCAGTGCGCCACGACCGGGGGGAGAAGGGGCGGCATCGGCGATACGGAAGGCGCTGGCGAACGCGAGCGTCGCGCCGGACGCGGTGGATTATGTCTGTGCGCACGGCACGAGCACGGAGCTGAACGACATTGCAGAGACCGTGGCGATCAAATCAGCCCTCGGGGAGGCGGCATACCGCGTGGCGATCAGCTCGCCGAAGAGCATGATCGGGCACCTCTTCGGCGGAGCGGGCGCAATTTCCGCCATCGTCTGCGCCCTCGCTATCCGCGACAACTGCATCCCGCCGACGATCAATCTCGACAATCCCGGCGAGAATTGCGACCTCGATTACGTGCCAAACGTCGCCCGTCAGGCGCCCGTCCACACGGCCATTGCGAATGCTTTCGGCTTTGGTGGGCAGAATGCCGTCGCGGTCTTCCGCCGTCATGCATCCGGAGGATTGCCGAATGTCGCCGCAGCGTCATAATGGAACAGAATCTGGACGATCGTGTCCGGCGGTCGTCTTAGGGCGCGGTGTGCTGACCTTTCAGCGCTTCCAGCCTGCCGACGAGGGATTCGTACTGATGCAGGGACTTGAGGATTGCTTTCGTGCAATCTATCCCCACTTCAACCTCTTTTCGGCTCACCCTGCTGTAGATTTCCGCCTCACTCGCTGCTGCCGCATCCCTCAGCATGCGAAGATCGCGCAGTCCCGCCAACAGCGCGGGCGGCAGGACAATGATCTTTCCCAGCGAATCGAGTCGGCTGGAAAAGTCGCCATCGGTAATACCGACACTGTTGCAGAGTTCCGCCAAGGCCCGCCGAACCATAACTGCGGCAGCGACATAACATCCGTTCGCATGGCAGATGGTCGCTTCTTCGAGCGCATTGCTCACCAGAGCAGGGGTGTCGGCCTTACTGTCGCGGATTCCGCGATAAGGAAGCATCTTGACGACCCCATCTCCTCCTCGATAGTAAAAGACGACGCCGCGACACTCCACATTGAGGCATTTGCGGACGCTGACATACGTATTGTGGCCAATGGTTGTGTCTTCCGATAGCGGCGCGACGGTTCCTGTTTGCCCACAGTACGGGCATGGTGGCATGGCCTTATGGTCGGAAGCGGCCGCTTCCGGAGGAGGATTTGTTGGGGGACGGGCATTCATACGATCCTCCATCTTCTCGAGAAACGCCGTGATCGGTCTGTGTATTCTAGGCCTGAGACGGCTCATGGTCAATCAATTTCCCAACGTTGCGTA
>JALYXG010000314.1 GCA_030947205.1 Chloroflexota bacterium | reverse complement strand
TAGGCGCTGTATCCTGCGAGCAGGATCGTCGGCTTGACTTCGCGGATCTGCGCGCGCATCTGATCGAGATCGAGCAGTTTGGTTTCGGGGTTCACCTTGTAGGGTGCGACATCGAACAACTGGCTGGAGATGTTGTGCCGGTAGCCGTGCGTCAGGTGGCCACCGGAGTAGTAGTCGAGCGCCATGATTCGCTGGCCATGCATCGCAGCGCGCACCTTCTCCCAATCGTCGCGGGAGAGTTTGGAGGCGTCCTCCTGCCCGATCTCGGTGAGCAGGGGAGCCTCGACCTTCGCGGAAAGGATCGCCATGAAGGCGACGAGGTTGGCGTCCGCCCCGGAGTGCGGCTGGAGGAAGGCGTGATCCGCGCCGAACAGCGCGCAGGCAATCCGCGCGCCCTCCGCCTCGACGGTGTCCACATTGTCGCAGCCCGCATAGAAGCGGTGATTGACATATCCCTCAGCGTACTTGTCGGTGAAAAGGTTGCCCATCGCCAGTTGCGTGCCGAGCGACGAGTAGTTCTCGCTCGCGATCAATTTGAGGTTCTGCCGCTGATCGCGGAACTCGGCGACGATCGCCCGCGCGATGGTTGGCGCAGTCATGTTCAAGTAATCGAGCGCGGCATAATACGCCGCCGCCGCCGAGTTGACGGGCGCGCCCGCCAGTTTTTCGAGATAGGTCGTCAGTAGCGTCTGCTGCCCCACCGTGGTTGCCATCCCGCGTTCCTCCATTGCCGAAACCGGCAGATGCGTGCCGGAAAAACAAACGGGGCGCCGACAAACGCGTCGGCGCCCCAGCCCAGGCGAGCGGCTGTACTCGTCGTCTTCCCCGGCTCCCTTGTGGTCCGTCCCACCATTCTCGCCAGTCACCGGGGGCCTTCATCGCTGGGATCGAGTATCGGTCGGGCCGCTGGTGCTGTCAACCGGATAATGGGTGCTTTCGGTATAACGCCACTGGATCATGGGAACATGCCCTCAAGAAGCCCTATGTTTGATTGCTCGTCAGGCAATAATACTCTTTCGAGATAAGGATGCTAACATTCTAGGAGTGACGCAGTTCGCGAGAGAAACCCGGTGATGGCGGGTTTAAAAACTTGATTGGGTCCTGGGTTCACAGGCTGGAAAGCCTGTGCTACCGGTAGAGCAGGCTTTCCAGCCTGCTGTCCCACGATTATCCGGGTAAGTTGTAAAGGTTCATTAGCCTGCCTCTCTGGTGCAGGCTAAAGCCCGCCACTACCAAGAAATTGCCCCGACTGCGTACGTCCTCCATTACTGATCGCGCAGTACAGGGACGGCCCATTCGGCAATGCGCCCGCAACCGAAATCGGCCGAACAAACAACGGGTGGCCAATGCGGCCACCCGTAGAGCATGTGTAGGGATCCCGTCGTCGCTAGACCATCGCGGGGATGGCAGCCGCAGTGGAGAACTCGGCGACAGCGGCGCGGTTCCAGGCGTCCACGCGCCCCTTGCGCCACGGGCCGAGTTCGACGAAGACGGCCTGCCGCGCCTCGGGCGTCAGTGCGCTGATCGGCTGGCCGGGCGTGCCGAGATCGGGGTGGCGGGCGAAGAAGTCGGCCATGAACGCCGCCATCTCCTCGTGGCCGACCTGCGGCCGTTCGAGGAAGCGACCTACTTCGTGCATTCCTCGGTCGAAGAAGACGATGATCGGGATCGCCACGCGGCCCGTCGGCATCGGGAACTGCGCCGCGAGGGCCTTGTGTTCGTCGCGCTTGAAGACGCGGACATTGAGCCGGTCGCCCGATTCCCGCGCGAGGCGGAAGAGCACGGGCAGATGCGTCAGCGAATCTCCGCACCAGTCTTCAGTGATGACGAGCGCATCGAGCGGTTCCGGCAGTGCCGTGAAGCGGGCGACATCGTCCGGCGTGATGGGCGCGGCGGCGATATTCGCGGCAAACTGGTCCTTGTTCTGGCTCATCTGCGCCTGGTATTCGTCCATCGTCATGCCGGTCGCGAATTGTTCGGCGGTGATGGTCATGCTCGTCTCCTCCTTGTGGTCGCGTGGATTTCCTACCCTTTTCCAACGCACGACCCCCGTCGCTATTCCACAGCCGAGCATGCGCTATACTCACCGCGAAAGAAGCAGGAACGGAAGACAAAACGGTTCAATCGTTTTCAACCCGGAGGTCCGCTCGATGACCGCGACACAAGTAGCCGAGAATGTCCGGGTTGTGCATGGGGTTTGTCCGCATGACTGCCCGGACACCTGCTCGTTCCATGTGACGGTGAAGGATGGCGTCGCGGTCGAGATCAAGGGGGACAAGCGGCACCCGGTGACGCAGGGATTTCTGTGCGTCAAGGTGAATGACTACCTCGCGCGCACCTACAACGAAACGCGCGTCCTCACACCACGCCGCCGCGTCGGGCCGAAGGGTCTGGGGCTATTCGAGGAAATCACCTGGGACGTGGCGCTGGACGAGATCGCGGCACGTTTCAAGGGAATTATCGCCACCAGCGGCCCCGAGGCGATCCTGCCTTACAACTACAGTGGCACGCTCGGCCTCTTGCATAACGAGAGCATGGATTACCGCTTCTTCAACCGCCTCGGCGCGAGCGAGTTGGACCGGACGATCTGCTCCGTCGCCGGCGGTGAGGCGATTGTTCACACACTCGGCGCGAAGACGGGTACCGACCCGGAGACGTATGTCCACAGCAAACTGATCGTCGTCTGGGGATCGAACCCGGTCTCGACCAACCCGCACCTGATGCCCTTCATCAAGAAGGCGCGGCAGAACGGTGCGCAACTCGTCGTCATTGATCCCCGGCGCACGCGCACCGCCGCGCAGGCGGATTGGCACAT
>JALYXG010000298.1 GCA_030947205.1 Chloroflexota bacterium | reverse complement strand
GTCGCGGACAGTGGCGAGCGCCCGGCCGGATTCGACTACTGTGCAGGTGCCTGTGCCATCGTCGCCGGCGCCGTCCGCGATGTCGTGCGCGTCGTAGTGCGCGCCGGTGATGATGAACTCGTCCGTTGAGCCGTCGCCAGGCAGTTCGCCGACGACGTTGTGCGTCGTGACGCGCTGGCTCGTGCCGGTGTCAGTGATGTGCAGCGTTGGATGGTCGCCATGCTTGGCGAGGCGAAGGATGGCGTTGCCCGTCTCCCACGAGACGCCGATGCCGGGAATCGGCGCTTCCGGGAAGAGGCTGCCGGTGATCCGCAGTTGGCCGGGATTCTGATTGATGAAAATGAAGCCGGAAGCGCCCGCCGCGATTGCCCAGCGATACTTGTCCGTGCGGTGGCTAACCTTTTTCGCCGTCAGCCAGTTGCCGGTTTCCGCCGCGCAGACGGCGATCTTGCCCTTCACGGCATCCCCGAGGCGGTCGAAATCCTCCTGCTCGCCGCCGCCGCAGTCAATCATCTCGGCGGTCAGGTCGCACGCCGGGCTGTAGGGCAGGGCGAGGGTGGAGAACTCGCGCTCGACGGGCGCAGTCATGCGGAGCGTCGTCGTGCCGCGCGTCCACGCGGTGATCTCGAACGGCTCCAAATGGACATTCTCCAACCCGTTCGCTCGCATCGCCGCCGCGATCGTGTCCGCCGCTTTGCGCTCGCTCGCGCTCCCCGCGAAGCGGTTGCCGCATACATCGCAGAGTTGCAAAAGCAGTTGGTACGATGCATCGCTCGTGAAAATGTCCCCAATGATCTGCCGATCAGTTGCCAAGAGATTGTCGCTCGTCACCGTTGTCATGCGTTGCCCTCCTCAGATACTGCCGGTCGCTTCGTGGCAGGATTGTAGCATTGGGGAGTAGTCAGTAGTCGGTAGTCAGTTGGAAGCGGATACGCCTCGCGTCTCATTGTCTCATTCTGATTATTGACTACCGACTACCGACTACTGACTACTGACCCTAGTACGTACGCATATAAATGCGGTAATTATCCGCAAAGTATGATAGAATATCTGTGCGGGAAACCGCATGCGAAGCGGGCAATGGGGTGTGGAGCGGTTGATGATCCGAGTGGGCCAACGTGCGTTTGAACGGCTCGTTGCGGATGCGCTGGACAGCCTGCCCGATGCGATCCTGCGGATGCTGGACAATGTCGCGGTGGTGGTCGCGGATACGCCGACGGAGCACCAGCGGAAACGCACGCATCTGCGGGACGACGAGGACTTGCTCGGACTGTACGAAGGGATTCCGCTCACGGAGCGGACAGCGGGATACGGAGCAGTCTTGCCGGACAAGGTGACGATCTTCCAGCGCGCGATCGAGGCGCAGTGCGACAGCGAGGCCGAACTCGTTGCCGAAGTGCGCCATACCGTCGTCCATGAACTCGCGCATCACCTCGGCATCTCGGACGCGCGGTTGATCGAACTCGGCTTCGAGGACGATCCAGACTGGGGCGGGCGATGAACCGCAGGCCGTGGCGACCATGGGGCGCGCCGGACCCGGAGCCTGCCCGCCGTGGCGGCGAAGAAGCGGACGACCGCGCACCCGGCGTGATCGAGACGATCCAAAGCGGGTACGACCTGCTCAATGCGCGCCCGTATCTGATCGCCATGCCGCTCGCGCTCGACCTCGCCCTTTGGCTCGGCCCGCGCCTGACCTCGCCCGCGCTCTTCACGTGGTTGGCGCGCTGGCCGGGGCGGACCGCCGACGGCGCCGATCTCGCCCAGGCGCTGCGGGAACGTGGCGCATCGGCGGAGGTAACGACCGGGATCGCGCAATTGTGGAACGGCTACGGCGTGTCGAGTCTGGTCGGCACGCTCGGTCGGGGGCACATCGCGAGTGTTGTCGAGCGGCCAACGGCGGCAATTGGGCCGTGGTACGTCGCGGTGCTCGTCTTGCTCGCGCTGCTCGTCATCGGGCTGTGGCTGAAGTCGCTCTTCGTCGCGCCGATCGCGCAGATGGTGCGGCACGAGCCGTTCGACCTCGGGACGATGCTGCGGATGAGTTGGGAGGCGGCGGCGCGGGCGGCGCTCCTGTTTCTCACCGCCTTCGGCATGTTGGCGCTGACGCTCGTGCCGGTGGCGATTGTCGCGGCGACATTCGTCCTCGCGGGGATCAGCGGCTTCAGCCTGATCGTTCTCGCGACGCTGATCCCGACGGTGGGCGCGCTTTTTTACGGGGCATTCGCGATGGACGCGATCTTTCTGGAGCGCGTCGGGCCGATGCGCGCGATCTACCTGTCGTACCGGGTCGTGCGCCGCAATGTGTGGCCGACGGCGGGCTTCGTCGCGATGACGATCCTGATCTCGCGCGGTGTGCCACTCGCCCTGACGCGGGTCGTGCAGCAACCGGTCGGGGTGGTGCTGGCGATGATCGCCCATGCGTATGTCGCGGCGGGGCTGGCGACGGGAAGTTTATTGTTTTATCGGGAGCGCCGGGCGCGCGTCGTGGATGTGCGGCCCGAGCAGACAGGCGAAATCGAGACCGAGGAAGCGGCGATGGGGCGGCAGGCGTCGTAACGAGGGGGAGTCGAACCACCAAGACACCAAGAGCACCAAGAGAATACAAAGAGGAAAATAGGGATTCTCTTTCCCCTTCTTGGTGCTCTGGGTGTCTTGGCGGTTCGATCCTCTCACGGCAGGAATGAGGAGTGACGACGACATGGCAGACGAGATCAAAAGTAACGGCATGAATGGCGCAAATGGCAGCAACGGGAACGGCGCGAACGGCGCGAACGGAGCCGATGGCGCGAACGGCAATGGCCGCGCGCGTGTCCCGCGCGAGAAGATCGAGAAGATCACGGACAAGTACGGCTCCGAGCAGATCCAGGTGCTCGAAGGGTTGGAAGCCGTCCGCCGTCGCCCCGGCATGTACATCGGCGATACGGACACGAAGGGGTTGCACCATCTCGTCTTCGAGATCGTGGACAACAGCGTGGACGAGGCATTGGCCGGTCACGCGACCGAGATCACGCTGACGATTGGCAAAGACGAGACGATCACCGTGCGCGACAACGGGCGCGGCTTCCCGGTCGGTCGCCATCACCAGATGAAGGACAAGGATACGCTCGAAGTGATCCACACCGTCCTCCACGCCGGCGGCAAGTTTGGCGGCGGCGGGTACAAGGTTTCCGGCGGTCTACACGGCGTTGGCGCGTCGGCGGTCAATGCGCTGTCGAACTACATGCGCGTCGAGTCGCACCAGAACGGCAAGATTTACTGGCAGGAGTACGAGCGCGGCAAGCCGCTCGATAAGGTGAAGTCCAAGGCGAATCCCAACCCGGACGACCGAGGCTCACTGACCGCCTTCCGCTTCGACGACACGATCTTCAAGGAGTTGTCGTATTCGTACGACACGCTGCTCAACCGCTTCCGCGAGCAGGCGTATCTGACGCAGGGCCTCAGGATCACGATGATTGACGAGCGCACCGATCAGGAATGCACCTTCTACTTCGAGGGCGGCATCGTCTCGTATGTGCGCCACCTGAACAAGCACCGGACGGCGGTGCATCAGCCACCCTTCTTTGTCCGCAAGCAGGTGGGCGATTATCTGATCGAAGTGGCGTTGCAGTACAACGACACCTTCGGCGAGGCGGCCTTCTCGTTTGCGAACAACATCAACACGGTGGACGGCGGTACGCACATGAGCGGCTTCCGCGCCGCCCTGACGCGCACGATCAACGAGTTCGCCCGTAAGCAGGGCATCCTCGGCGAGAAGGCGGACGCGCTGACCGGCGACGATGTGCGCGAGGGCTTGACCGCCATCGTCAGCGTCAAACTGCCCGATCCGTCGTTCGAGAGCCAGACGAAAGTCAAACTAACGACGCCGGATATGGCGGGCGCGGTGCAGTCGGCGATGAACGAGTCGTTCGGCATGTGGCTGGAGGAGAACCCTTCCGCCGCCAAACGAATCGTCGAGAAGTGCCTGATGTCCGCTCGCGCCCGTGAAGCGGCCCGCAAGGCGCGCGACGTGACGCGCAAGGGGATGATGGATGGCCTCGCGCTGCCCGGCAAACTGGCCGACTGCCAGGAGACCGATCCAGCGCGCAGCGAACTCTACATCGTCGAGGGCGACTCGGCGGGTGGCTCGGCGAAGCAGGGGCGCGACCGGCGCTTCCAGGCGATCCTGCCCCTACGCGGCAAGATTCTCAATGTCGAGCGGGCGCGGCTCGACCGGATGCTCTCGTCCGACGCGATCCGCACGCTGATCACGGCGCTCGGCGTCGGCATCGGCGAGCAGTACGACATCAACAAACTGCGCTACCATCGCGTCATCCTGATGACGGATGCGGACGTGGACGGCCTGCACATCCGCACGCTCCTGCTGACCTTCTTCTTCCGCCACATGCCGGAGATGATTACGAGCGGCAACATCTACATCGCCCAGCCGCCGCTCTTCAAGCTCGTCTGGGGCAAGGAAGAGAAGTGGGTACTCGATCAGCGGGAGCGGGATGTGCTGGAGAAGACGCTGACGGGCAAGAAATTGGAAGTCTTCCGCTTCAAGGGCCTCGGCGAAATGAACGCCAACGACCTTTGGGCGACGACAATG
>JALYXG010000285.1 GCA_030947205.1 Chloroflexota bacterium | reverse complement strand
GGGATGCTGCCCGGAGGACCCTCGGAAGAGGGAGGGAACTGGCAGCGGGCCTCGGTCCACGGACCAAATGGCGGGGTCTCGGAGAGGTCGTAACAGCGCCCGACGAGCACGAGGGCCCCGTGTTGTTGTGCTTCCGCGCACAACGCCTCGGCGAGCGCCGTCTTGCCGACTCCTGCTTCGCCACCGATCAGCACGAGGCTGCCGTGTCCGTCCGTTGCAGCGGCCAGTCGCGCGCGCAAGACGGTAAATTCGCTCTCGCGCCCGACCAGAGTGGGCGGCGATAATATAGGTGCGGACATGCGCCCCCCTATCGAACGGGAGAACAGCGTAGCAAAAGCAGTATAAGCCGAAGGCGGATACGGCGCGACGGCGCTACCGCGCGAAGCAGCGATTGTGAACAAGGGCGCTTCGTACGTGCCCATGCACGCGCATGAGATCCACCACGGGGGCGAGCCTTCCTCCGGTCGCGGCACCTATGGGCTGGCGGGTACCTACGGCACCATGTGAGTCGTGAAATTAGGAGCAACGAACAAGAAGATAGGGTCGCGTCCGCACCGCCGCACGACGCCGTGGTAGACTCCCCAGACGACGGAAACACGCTGCTGTCCGGGAGGCACCTTGTGACAATCTCCGCCCCGCTCGCGAACGATTTGCGCCCCCTGCTCTCACCAGATGCTTTGGTGACGGATGCCGCCGCGCTCCCGGCGTATGGGCACGACTTCTGGGCGCAGCGGGGCACACCGGGGATCGTCGTGCGGGCGGTGCGGGCAGAGGATGTCGCGGCGACGCTCCGGTACGCGGCGGAGCGCGGCGTCGCGGTCGTGCCGCGCGCGGCGGGGACGAATGTCAGCGCCGGTTTTTTGCCGACGCCGGAGCGGATCATGCTCGATCTGCGCCCGATGAATCGGGTACTGACGATTGATACCGAGCGGCGCGCGGCGGTCGTCCAGCCGGGCGTCATCAATGGCGATCTCAATGCGCGCCTCGCGCCGCTCGGCTTCTGCTTCTCGCCCGATCCCGGTTCCGCCACGATCTCCTCGATCGGCGGCAATATCGCCGAGAACGCGGGCGGGATGCACTGCCTGAAATACGGCGTCACTGATGACCATGTGCATGCCGTCGAGTGCGCCCTGATCGGCGGCGACACGATACGCCTCGCGGCAGGCGACAGCGGCCCCGACCTGCTCGGCCTGCTGATTGGCTCGGAAGGGACGCTCGGCATCGTCACCCAAGCGACAGTCGCCCTCCGGCCCCTCCCCGCTGTGACACGCACGCTGCTGGCAATCTTCGACGACGCGGACGACGCGGCAGCGGCAGTCTCCGCAACAATCGCGGCGGGGATTATCCCGGCGGCGATGGAGTTCTTCGACCGGGCGGCGGTCGGCTTCTTCGATGCCTTCTCCCCTTCTGGCTCCGGCTATCCCGCCGAGGGCGAGGCATTCCTGCTGATTGATCTCGACGGCAGCGAGGAGCACGTCTCAGGGGATATGTTGGAGATTGAACCGATCCTGCGACGCGGCGCGCGGGCTGTCCATCGCGCCGATGGCGACGCGGCGCGGGCCGCGCTCTGGAAGCCACGTATTGACGGCGCGTTGGCGCTCGTCGCGAGCGGACGCGGCTTCTTCATCTGCGACACGACCGTCCCGCGCGAGCGCATCCCGGAGATGCAGCGCGCGGTCGTCGAAATCGGACAGCGTTCCGGCCTTCAGACGCTCACCCTCGGCCACGCAGGCGACGGCAATATCCACCCAATTATCCTGTTCGATAAGAATAACCCGGCGCAGGTCGCGGCGATGGAGGAAGCGGACGACGCGGTCGTCGCGGCGGCCCTCGCCCTCGGCGGCACGATCACGGGCGAGCACGGTATTGGCAGCGAGAAGCGGCGGCAGATGCGCCAGCGCTTCTCGCCAACGGAAATCGCCGCGATGCGCGCCGTCAAAGCCGCCTTCGACCCGGACGACCTGCTCAACCCTGGCATCCTCCTCCCCGACCGCACCGCTGACGAACCGGCACTGCCTCGGTTCGTCGCCACAATGAACGATCTCATCGCCGTCCGCCGGGCCGGACGCATATGGGAGAACGAAACTGGCTTGCTCGCGTCCCCGCCGCCAATACGCGATGCAGCGATCGAGCTCGATGCCGAGAACCTTACGGTGACCGCGAACGCCCGGACACCCCTCTCTGCCCTGCATGAAACACTCACGGCGCGCGGCTTTCGCTGTGCGTTGGCGAACAAGGAAGGCATGGATGTCGCAGACGCTATTTCCGGGCAGAACGACCGCGCCGCCGCGCGTGACGCTCTGCTCGCGGTCGAAACGACGCTCACCGACGGTCAGGCGGCGCGCTTCGGCAGCAACGCGGTCAAGGATGTCGCAGGGTACGACATGAAGCGGCTCTTCATTGGCAGCGGCGATGCATTCGGCCTGATGGAAACAGTGACACTGCGCGTCCTGCCCCATCGCCGCTGATCTCCCAACAACGATCACGCTACGTTTTTACAGATTCTTGACAGATACTTCACACGCCGCCCCGGTTGCCGACGTGCTACGACAAGGAAGGCACGCCAGCGGCGGCGTTCCCATCGTTGCGAGATACGCAGGAGGTGCAATCGTGAATACTGGCCCTTTCTGGTCGCCCGACCTCGTGGCACTACCGCGCGCGGCGCAGCACGGTCGGAGTCGGGGGAGCGCGCGCACCTATCTCGGCGCGTTTGTCGGCATTTTGCTTGTTGGCCTGCCCGGCCTGCTCATCCCGGCGAGCACGATCACGACCGCGCAGGATGCCGCCGCACTCGACGGCATCCACAAGATTCAGCACGTCGTTGTCATCATGCAGGAGAATCGCTCGTTCGATCACTACTTCGGCACCTTCCCCGGCGCGAACGGCATCCCGATGCAGAATGGCGTGCCGACCGTCTGCGTGCCGGACCCAAAGACGAATCAATGCGTCGCACCCTTCCACGATGCCCAGGATAAGAATGTCGGTGGCCCGCATAGCGCGAACAACGCGACCGCCGACATTGACGGAGGCAAAATGGACGGCTTCATTAAGGAAGCGCAGGGTGGCCGCCGCAACTGCGCGAACCCGAACGATCCCGCCTGCACCAACGGCGACCGTACCGACGTGATGGGCTACAAGGACGCGCGCGACATCCCGAACTACTGGCAGTACGCGCAGCAGTTCGTCTTGCAGGACGCGATGTACGAGCCGAACGCCTCGTGGAGCCTGCCGGAACACCTCTTCATGGTTTCCGGTTGGTCCGCCAAGTGCGACAACGCCGACCCGATGAGCTGCCAGAACGAACTGCAGAACCCCGACCGCCTCGCCGTCCAGCGTCGCAATGCCCGCCCCGCCGCGACGGCGAAGCAGCCAAACTACGCCTGGACCGACCTGACCTATCTCATGTACAAAGCGAACGTCAACTGGAAATACTACGTCGCGGATGGCACGCAGCCCGACTGCGAAGACGACGAGATGACCTGCGCGCCGAAGCCGCAGAACGCCGGGACGCCGGCAATCTGGAACCCCCTCCCGTGGTTCGAGACGGTGCGGCAGAACGGCCAGTTGGGTAACATCCAGGACCTCGACCACTTCTACGACGACGCCAAAAACGGCACCCTCCCCGCCGTCTCGTGGGTGACGCCGAACGGCAAGACGAGCGAGCATCCGCCCGCGCTCGTCAGCGATGGGCAGGCGTACACGACCGGCCTGATCAACGCGATCATGCAGGGGCCGAATTGGAACAGCACGGCGATCTTCCTCGCGTGGGACGATTGGGGCGGCTTTTACGACCATGTGACGCCGCCGTCCGTGGACCAGAACGGCTACGGCCTGCGCGTGCCGGGCATCGTCATCAGCCCATACGCGAAGCAGGGGATGATTGACCACCAGACGCTCAGTTTCGACGGCTATCTGAAGTTCATCGAGGACGATTTCCTCGGCGGACAGCGCCTCGACCCGGCAAACGACGGCCGACCCGACCCGCGCCCGACGGTGCGTGAAAATGTCCCGCAACTCGGCGACCTGGCGCAGGACTTCGACTTCACCCAGCCACCCCGACCGCCGCTCATCCTACCCACCAATCCCCCGCCGGGGCCTGCGTCGGTGGGGTAGGGAACCTCACCCCTATCCCAGCCGGTAAAACGCCCGCGCGTTTTCGGACATGATCTTGCGCGCTGTGCTTTCGGGGAGCGCGTCGAGGGGGAAGGCCTCTTCCGGCGTGTCGAAGCGCCAGTGAGGGTAGTCGGTCGAGAACATCAGCAGGTCGTCCGAGCCGATCTGGTCGAGGATGTGCAAAAACTGTTCCGTGGTGGGCGGCGCGTCGAGCGGCTGGGTCGTGAAGCGGACGTGCGCGCGGACGTAGTCGGACGGCGGGCGGCGCACCCACGGCACCTCGCGCCGCAGCCCTTTCCACTCCTTGTCGAACCGCCACATGAACGACGGTACCCAGGTGAATCCGCCCTCGATCATCGCCACCCGCAGCGTCGGGAAGCGGTCGAACACCCCCTCGACGATCAGGCTGAGCAGCTGCGACTGGAAGATCTGCGCCATGCCGACCTGCTCCTCCATGTAGGTGGAGGGCCAGCCGGCGGCGGAAGGCGGGCTGCCCGGCGCGCCCCCATACTGGATGCCGATGGCGAGGCCGTGGCGCACCGCCGCCTCGTAGAGCGGGTGGTACAGTCGGTTGCCGTACGGCGTCAGCGCATGCACCGGCAGCGAGACCTGCACGAAGCCGGGGTGGTCGCCGACGCGCTCGATCTCCCGCGCCGCCATCTCCGGCTGCTGGCTCGGCACAAGGAGCGAGGCGCGCAGCCGGTGGTCTTTTTCCAGCCACTCCGCGATGTGCCAGTCGTTGACGGCGCTGGCGAGGGCGGCGGCGGCGTCCGGGTTGTGGACGCTCTCCAAGTTGTACGCGTTGTTCAGGATCGCATACTGGACGTTCCATGGGTCGAGCGATTGCTCCCGCACGACCGCCAGTTGCGACCCCGGTGCGATGCCGTCCGTCCGCCGCGCGTCGGGGCGGATCGTCGTCGGCGCGTTCTTCGGATAGGTCGCCTCTACTGGCCCCTTGAAGTCGGACTGGGTGATGTACTCCTTCCAGAAGTCGGTCAAATACGGAAACAGCACCCCGACCGATGGGATGACGGTATGCACGTCGGCGTCAATAACGGAGCGCTGAGTGCTCCAGGTGCCCTCTGGGCGGGATGAGTGCTGAGAATCCCGCGTCTCATCCATCACGGCCTCCTCTTCCCTTCTTTGCGTCCTCTGCGCTCTTTGCGTCTTTGCGGTTCTCCCGGTTTCCGTCGGTCCTACCGGCACGCCCGTGTCAGCATCCGCTTGAACGCCGCGCCGTCTGAGGCGAGGGCGACGGTGACATTAGGCGGCTTGCCGAATACGCCGAAGCGATCCACGACCGTCTCGCCGCGTGTCAACTCGCTGCTCGTCTCGACATCCACGAAGAAGCGGCCGGAGCGCGCCATGATTGCCGGGTCGAGCGCGACCGCGACGGTCATCGGGTCGGGCAGGTTCATCCCCGGCGTTTCGATCAGTTTAGCGGTTGAGCCGACGAGGAAGCGGTTGATCGCCACGCAGAAACGCGCGTACGGCGTGCCAACCGCTTCCAACGCGTCCGCCTCCGCCACGTCCAGCATCGCGTCGCCGAGGCAGACCTCGAAGGGAACCATCGTGACCGGCATCCCGGCATGGAAGACGATGCGCGCCGCCTCGGGGTCGCACCAGATGTTGTACTCCGCCGAGGGCGTCACATTGCCGATGACGTTTGCCGCCCCGCCCATCACGTAGCACTCCTTGACGGCGGCGGCGAAGCGCGGCTCCCGCAGGATCGCCATCGCGACATTTGTCAGCGGGCCGAGCGTGACCAGCGTCAGCGCGCCCGGTTCGCGCAGGAACCGCTCGATCAAGGCGTCCACCGCGTGCTGTTTCTCCGGCGCGCGCTGCGGATCGGGGTGATACGTGTTGCCGAGGCCGTCCGCACCGTGGATGGACGTCGCATCCTCGTGCGGACGCATCAGCGGCTTCGCGCTTCCCATGTAGACCGGCACATCGGCGTTGCAGAGTTCGGCAGTGATCAGGGCATTGCGCGTGGCGAGCGGCAGGGCGACATTCCCCGCGACGGTCGTCACCGCCTCCACCCGCGCCTCCGGCAGCCGGAAGGCCATCACCAGTGCAACGGCATCGTCCGAGGCGGTGTCGGTATCAATGATGAGGCGCTTCGGGGGAAGTTCGGGGTTCGGAGTTCGAGGTTCGAAGTGGGGGAGTTCGGGATTTCGTTCCTCGAACCCCGAACTCCGAACCCCGAATCCCCTACCGCCCACCGTCCACCGTCCCATACGCTGGATGAGGAAGAAAACCGAGTTCGTTCAAGGGATAAAAGGTCGCGAAGGCGCGGCCACGGATCAAGTCTTCGGGCAACACGCCGAAGCGGCTGGAATCCTCGCTGCGATTGCGATTGTCGCCGAAGACGATCACGCTGTGATCCGGCACGACATAGGGCTGGCCATTCGCGGGCCAGGTGTAGGCGGGTAACTCGGCGATGTACGGCTCGTCAATCGGCTGGTCATTGATGTAGACCTTGCCCCCTTTGACCAGCACATGCTCGCCAGGCAGGCCGACGATCCGCTTGATGAACGGGATGCCGCGCTGCGCCTCCTGCGGTGGCGGCGTCAGGACGATAATGTCGCCCCGATCCGGCTTGCCGAAGAGGTAGTAGGGGTGGCCACCGATGTCCCAATGCGTGTAGGCGCGGCGATTAACGAGCAGATGTTGCTGCTCGCCGAGACTCGGCACCATGCTCATCCCCTCGACCTTGACCGGCAGGATGAGCAGCCGCATCGCGAAGAAAAGGATGACCGCAATCGCCAGTGTTTCGACGATCTCTCCGGCGGCGCTGCCCGACGACGCCTTCCGGCGCACGGCAGGCGCGGGGCGCGTACCCTCCAGTTCGGGATCAACGACCATCGGCGTCTCGGTGGGCGCGGCGCGTTCCGGCCCTTCCAGCGGAGGTGTCGTCAACGTGGTGATCTCCCATCCACGAATCGGAGGGTGGCCGTTAGTCTATGACCGACTTGGTGTTCTTGGCGGACTTCACGTCGTCGTCTTCATCCTTGACGGAATCCTTGAAATCCCGTACGGACTTGCCAACTGCGCCGCCGAGACCGCCGAGCTTGCCCGCGCCAAAGACGATCAGGACGATCACGAGGATGATAATGAGGTGCCACGGCTGCAAAACGCCCATCTGGGTATGCCCTTTCTCAAGTGCTGCGTACTGCGCGCGAAGTGCTGAGGTTCCGCTGTCGCATGGCGCATGCTACATCAGGCGAAGGGAATGAGCAATGCGGGGAAAGCATCCATTACCGTGATTGCTAGTCATCATTCACCGGCGGCATCTTTGATAAGCGCTTAGTCTGTTGATAGACGGCCACCCACGGCGGGAAATCGCGCGGCGGGAGTCTCCAGCCCGCACTGGCGCGCCATCCAGCGCAAGGCGGCGAAAACGTCGCGCTGGTCGTGGTCGCGTTGGGGAGCGTCGAGGCGCATCAGAGCGAGAAAAGGGAGGACGCCACACCCAGTTGCGGAGCGTGGCAGGTGCGAGAGCTTACGTACCTTGACCACGTTCCGCACGAGGCGAGGGAACCAGAACCGACCTGGGCGGGGATATATCTTCGCCGGTACGACCAGTGGCATCGTCGGTAAGACCAGCGGTAATTGTATAAAGGGGTACATTGTCATGGTGCGTCAACGCAGATTCATTTTCAGCAGTACGCTCGTCGTGGGCTTCGTGCTCGTGATGCTGCTTCCCTTCGCCGTGCAGGGTGCGGATCGCTTCGCCAGCCCGGAGTTCGAGCAGCAATGGAACAGCGTCGAAGGCATAATCCCGAACTTCTGGGGGCCGCTTGCGACGGCGCGCAACGGCCAGCCCGAGCAGTACGCCGAGGGCGTCTACAACGGTGAACCGGGCAAGCGGCTCGTGCAATACTTCGACAAGGCGCGCATGGAGAAGACCAATCCTGCCCGCCCCGTGACGAATGGGTTGCTCACAGTCGAACTCAAGACCGGCGCGCTGCAGTTGGGCGATGTCAGTTTCGAGCAGCGCAGCGCGGCGATGATCGAGATTGCGGGCGATCAGGACGCACCGGGGCCATCGTACGCTACCCTCAATGGGTTGATAGAACGGGTCGCACAGCGTGGCGGCGCGGTGGATCGCGGGTACGACGGGGCGAGCAAGACATTCGTCAATGTGCCGCCCGCGA
>JALYXG010000255.1 GCA_030947205.1 Chloroflexota bacterium | reverse complement strand
TCTCGAAGCGCGCGTGCGGGATGCCCGCCTCCGCCAACACATTGCCGACGAACATCTCGCACCACCCGACCCACGGCACGCCATCGGGCCGGTAGTACTCACCGTAGTGGCGGAGCGCCGTTCGGGCGATCAGGGCGTTCCCGCCGATGCCGGGATCGTCCAGAATCTTCAGGCCGGAAAGGTCGAGCGTCGGCACGGGCGGTGGGGGTGGCGTCGCGGGGATATCGGTTGGCGCGAGGAGCCGCCGGATCACCGATGACGACGTGGCGGACGGTGTCGGCTTGCCGGGTACGGTCGGCGTTGCCGAAACCGGCGTTTGCGTCGTCGGTGAGGCCGTGACCGTCGAGGCGGTCGGCGATGATGAGGCGGCAGGAGTCGTGGAGGAGATCGCGGGCGGCGTCGGCGATGTGGCTGGTACGGGTGATGGCGATGCGGTACTGCGCGTCGGTGTCACGGTTGGCGATGCGGTTGGCGCGGGCGTGTTCGTGGGTGGCGTCGTCGGTTTCGTTGTGGTTGACGTCGGCGTGGTGACATGCGCGGTCGCGGACGGTTGCACCGGCGCTGCTTTCGGTGTGACTGTTGCGGACGTCGCGGCGGCGGCACGAGGAATCGAACCACCGCCGAGCGCCATCCCCGCGACAAGCAGAGATGCAGCCGACTGGCGGAATCTGGCGGCGAGACGACGCCGCGCGGATTTTCGTCGCTTGTTCGCCCGGAGCGCCGTCACATGTTTCCCCGTAATATGCGCAAAAAACGCCTCCACGCCAATATTAACGTGAGCGCTATCCGTACAGTACGACACCCGGCGCGATCTGTCGAGCAATTGTGAAGAAAGTGTTCGTACATGTGATGCGACGATCACGCGATCCACGCTGATACGATACAATGCCCCGACGTGATAGGGAGGAAACCGTATGGTGACGATCCATCTCCGGCTCCGGACGTTGATTTATTTCGCGCTCGTCGTCTTCGCGGCCTACGTGATCTGGACCGTGCTCTTCGATGTCGTACTCCTCCTGCTCGTCAGCGCAATCTTCCTCGCCGCGCTCGAACCGATCGTGGAACGAATTGAGAAGTCCGGTCTGCCGCGCGGCGTCGCCATTCTCGCGGTGATGCTCGTCATCGCCTCCGCAGCCGCGCTGGTCGGCTTTCTCGTCGTCCCCGCGCTCTTTACGCAGATCACCGATCTGCTTTCCAATCTACCGAGCACCGTTGACCGCTTGCGCGGCTTGCTCCGGGATCGCGGGCTGGACAAGCAATTCAGCAGCCAGCTCGACCAGATTCAAGTGCCGAGCAATCTTGCCGGGCACGTTCTCGGCGCCAGTACGGCGGCGCTCAGTTTCCTCGTCGCCGCGCTGACCGTCCTGATTGTGACGACGTACCTGATTCTCGACGCGCATCGCATTGACGAGATGCTCTACGACAAACTGCCGCGCAAATATCACCACCACCCGCGCTACATGTTCGCCACGCTACAGGACGTGGTCGGCGGCTACATCCGTGGGCAGGTGCTGACCTCGGCGATCATCACTGGCTTCGCGTTCGCCCTGCTGCTGGTGCTGCGCGTGCCGAACCCCTTACCGCTCGCGCTCGTCGCCGGGGTGGGCGATGTGATCCCGGTCATCGGCGTCGTCGTGATCGTCGCGCCACTCTCGCTGGCGGCGCTCTCCGTTTCGGTGCAGGCGGGGGTGATCGTCGCGGTCGCGATGATCGTCTATGTTTGGGTAGAGAACAACATCCTCGTGCCGCGTATCTACGGCGAAACGCTCTCGTTGCCGCCCCTGGTGATCTTTCTGTCGCTGATCGTCGGTGGCAAATTGCTCGGTTTCGCGGGGGCGCTCCTGTCGCTGCCGCTCGCCGCCGCCCTGCGCGTCGCGATCGCCTATGCGTGGGACATCCACACCGGGCGCGTCCCGCTGGAGATAGAGAAACAAGACGAACCGGCGGTTCAGGCAGACACCGACACCCGCTCCGATGCCGCCGTCACCTCGACAATTGGATGAGAAAGCGGCTGATGTATGAACCGCCAATACTGCCCAGAGGGCACCCGCAAGGACGCGTGATGGAAGGGGATAGGATGAGCGAGCGGTGGACGGATGTGCGGGTGGCAGTAGTGCAGGCGGCGCCGGTCGTGATGGAGCGGGAGGCGACGATTGAGAAAGTCTCTCAACTGACGCGGGAGGCGGCGTCGAATGGGGCGCGGCTCGTTTTGTTCCCGGAGGCGTTCGTGCCCGCCTATCCGCGCGGGCTGAGTTTCGGCGTCGTCGTCGGCAGCCGCACGGACGCCGGGCGGCGCACCTGGGCGCGCTACAACGCGAACGCTGTTGAAGTGCCAAGCCCCGCGACCGACGCGCTGGGCCGCGCGGCGCGGGATTCGGGCGTCTTCCTCGCTATCGGCGTGATCGAGCGCGACCGGGTGAGTGGTGGCACGCTCTACTGCACGCTCCTTTATTTTGGGCCGGATGGGCGACTGCTCGGCAAACACCGCAAACTGAAGCCGACCGCTGGGGAACGACTGATCTGGGGCGAGGGCGACGGCAGCACCTTACCCGTCTTCGACACCGAGTTCGGCAAGGTTGGCGGGCTGATTTGCTGGGAGAACTACATGCCGCTCGCTCGGATGGCGATGTATCGCAAGGGGATCGAAATCTACCTTGCGCCGACCGCCGACGCCCGCGATGTATGGCAGGCGACCGTGCGACACATCGCGCTCGAAGGGCGCTGCTACGTGCTGAGTTGCAACCAGTACACAACCAAGGCAATGTACCCCGCCGACTTGGAGGGCCGGGAAGACCTCGCGGACGCGCCCGACGAACTCTGCCGGGGCGGCAGCGCGATCATCTCGCCGCTTGGGGAGTACCTCGCCGGGCCGCTCTACGGCGCGGAGGGCATTCTGTACGCCGATCTGACGAGCGGCGCAATCGCCGAAGCGAAGTTCGACTTCGACGTGGTCGGCCACTACGCCCGCAACGATGTCTTTTCCTTCGCCGTCAACGAAGCGCCCCAAACGAGCGCGACAGAGATTCGGGATGCCGAGCTGGTGATGGACGCACAAGAAGAACCGCTCCGCGTCCGCTGATCGCGGCGCGTCGCTGTAGAAGACCCCCTACCGCGCACATATTTGGGAGTAGGGTGACGATATGTGCCCTTGCTCGCGTTGCGAGATGCCTCGAACGTCGCTTGACAGTGACTGTCCACGTTGCTAGTATAGAACATATGTTCCAGATGCGAGGAGTGATCGAGGCATTTCTCGGAGTGCCTATGTCAAAGGTCAGGTGATCGGTGATGACGAGAGGACTGTCGAACACAGACGAACAGGTGCGCGAGACAGTGGAGGCTGTCTACCAATCTGAGTCGCGTCGCGTCTTCGCCACCCTGATCCGCCTGCTCGGCGACTTCGACCGTGCCGAGGACGCGCTGCACGATGCCTTCACTGCGGCCATGGCGCAATGGCCGCAGGATGGTGTGCCCGCTAATCCCCGCGCGTGGCTCGTCTCGACGGGCCGCTTCAAGGCCATTGACGCGATACGGCGTCGTGCCCGGTTCGACGCCTCGTTGGCGGCGCTCGCCGCGCAACTCGACGCCGACACGAGTGACGTTTCGGTGCAGGGCGACGAGAGCGTCGAGGACGACCGGCTGCGCCTGATTTTTACCTGCTGCCATCCGGCTCTGCCGCCGGACGCCCGCGTCGCGCTGACGCTGCGCGAGGTCTGCGGCCTCACGACCGAGGAGATCGCGCGCGCCTTCCTCACCGCCCCACCCACGCTGGCCCAGCGCATCGTGCGCGCCAAGGCAAAAATCCGCGACGCGCGCATCCCTTATCGAGTGCCGCCACCGACGGAACTGCCGGACCGGTTGGATACCGTGCTCCGCGTGATCTACCTCGTGTTCACCGAGGGATACTCAGCCTCGTCGGGCGGGTCGCTGACGCGGCCCGACCTTTCGGGCGAGGCGATCCGGCTGGGGCGGCTCCTGGTCGAGCTTCTGCCGGAGCCTGAGGTGGTAGGTCTGCTGGCATTGATGCTGCTGCACGAATCGCGCCGCGCGGCGCGGGCCACGTCGGCGGGTGACCTGGTGTTACTGGAGGACCAGGACCGCTCGCGCTGGAATCGGGGGCAGATCGCGGAAGGGACGGCGCTGGTGGAGCGGGCGCTGGTGTCGCGCCGGTTCGGCCCGTACACGCTCCAGGCGGCGATCGCGGCAGTGCATGCGGAGGCGCCCGACGCCGCCGCGACGGACTGGGCCGAGATCGTCGGGCTGTACGACGCACTGGCGCGGTTGGAGCCGTCGCCGGTGGTCGAGCTGAACCGCGCCGTGGCGGTGGCGATGCGCGACGGCCCTGCGGCGGGCCTCGCCCTGATTGACTTCCTCCTGGCGCGCGGCGACCTTGCCGACTATTACCTGGCGCACGCGGCGCGAGCGGAGTTGTGCCGACGCTTGGGGAGAACGGCGGACGCTCGCGCCGCCTACGAACGGGCGCTCACCCTCGCGGAACAGGAGCCGGAACGGCGGTTCCTCGCGCGGCGGCTGGGCGATCTTCGGGACTGAAACGGGCATCGCAGGATTCCCTCAAACTCCGCAGCCCGAGAGTGTCGAATTCGATCCCCGCCGAACGACTAACTTGTGTCAGCAGGTATTTGCCGCTGCTTCGATCAAAGGAGGGTCCTATGTCGTCCATCGCTACGTCCTGGTCCGTGTCGCGGGAATCGCGGCCCGTCAACCGGGGGCGGTTCGCCCTCGTCGGCCTCGCCACAGTGATCGCCGCCACCCTCGCCAACGTGCTCGTCTACTTCGTCGGTGGCGCGTTCGTCGCCTACGACCCGCAGTTTCTCCCGCTCACGGATGTCAGCGGGGCAATTGCCTTCACGCTGCCCGCCGCAATCGTCGCGGTACTGCTCTACGCCGCCCTGCTGCGCTTCGCCAGCAACCCGGCGCGCACCTTCGCGATCATTTCCGCCGTGGTCTTCGTTGTCACGCTGATCCCGGACTTCACGTACACCCCGACGGTACCGGGCGCGACGGGCGGGCAGACGGCGATCCTCGTCCTGATGCATGTCGTCGCAGCCGGAGTGATCGTCGGGATGCTGATGGCCCTTGCCCGTCCGCGATCGCGGTAGTGCATCTGATAATGGAGGGTCCCGGTCACCGCGTCACGGCGACCGTGGCACAGTAAAGATGCGAAAGGAGCGGAGAAAGATGGCTGTGAGTGACCCGGTGGCTGAGCTGAATCCGCAGTTCAGTAGTGATGACGCCACCTCGACGCCATGGGGGGAGGCGCGTAAGTACCTCGAGAAGGCAGAGGTATTCTGGCTGACGACGGTGCGCCCGGACGGACGCCCGCACGTTGCGCCGCTGATTGCCGTCTGGCTGGACGGCGCGCTGTATTTTTGTACCGGTCCCGACGAACGCAAGGCGAAGAATCTTGCACAGAATGCGCACTGCATCCTGACGACCGGCGGCAACGCCCTCAGCGAGGGCCTCGATCTCGTGGTTGAGGGTAAGGCTACCACGGTCAGCGACGAGGCCGAACTCCGACGCGTCGCCGACACCTACGAGTCGAAGTATGGCTCACATTTCACGGCGCCCGAGGGCACCTTCTTCGGTCTCGGTGACGCCATCCGAGGCGGTGACGTCTTGGTGTACCGGGTTGCTCCCTCGACGACCTTCGGCTTCGGCAAGGGCACGTTCAGCCAGACCCGCTGGCGCTTCTCGCGGGAGTAGATAACCGCCAATCGCCGGGGCCTCCCGTCTCGGGCTGCCGTGCAGTATCGGGTAGACCGTGATTTTCGTGCTGATGCAGCGATGTCCACCGCCTGCGGTGACACGAGAGAGGAAACACTATGACGCTTCCACAGGCCGAACAAACGACCCACGCCGATGGTGCGACGCCGACACCGATGCGAAAGCTCATTTCATTTATGCATGTATCGCTCGACGGCTTCACGGCAGGACCAAACGGAGAACTGGAGTGGGCAATTTTGGATGAAGAGGGTACGGCCGATGTAACCGCTCTGCTACGTACGGTGGACACCGCACTCTACGGGCGCGTAACGTATCAAATGATGGAGGGTTACTGGCCAACGGTGCCCACGAACCCGGCAAGCACGGAGTTCGAACGTCATCATGCGCACTGGGTCGAGGGGGTACAAAAGATCGTTTTTTCAAGGACGCTGGAAACGGTCGGGTGGAACAATACAAGGTTGATCAGAGAAAATATCGCGGAAGAAGTCGGGAAACTCAAACAACAGCCCGGCCAGGACCTGATGATCTTCGGCAGCCCGAGGATTACGCACACGCTGATGCACCTCGGCTTGATTGATGACTATCGGATCAATCTCAATCCCGTGGTCCTAGGCAGTGGAACCCCACTGTTCAAAGACATCAAGGACAGGATTCATCTGAAACTCCTGGAGACCAGGACGTTTCACTCAGGGGTCGTTGGACTGCACTATCGCACGCAGTCTCACGCAAATGAGCGATGAATGACTCGGCAGGCCCGTTGTCGATTTCAGGCGCCGCCGAACGATTATCTCACGTCGCAGCTGTCGCGCATTGCCAGACATACGGAAGGAGTCATCAATGAGCGGGGTACGGGTACTGGTTGGCACGCGCAAGGGCGCATTTATCCTGACATCGGACGAAAAGCGCGAGCGGTGGGAGGTCAGCGGGCCCCACTTTGCGGGCTGGGAGATCTATCACGTCAAGGGTTCGCCCGTTGATCCGAATCGGCTGTATGCGTCGCAGTCCAGCGGCTGGTTCGGGCAGATGATCCAGCGCTCCGACGACGGCGGCACAACGTGGGAGCCGGTAGGCAACCAGTTCGTGTACGATGGCGTCCCCGGCACGCACCAGTGGTACGACGGCACGCAGCACCCCTGGGAGTTCGCGCGCGTTTGGCATCTCGAACCGTCGCTGACCGATGCGGATACCGTCTACGCCGGAGTGGAGGACGCGGCGTTGTTCCGCTCGGCGGACGGCGGGCAGACATGGCAGGAGCTCTCCGGGCTGCGCAGCGCCTCGGGCCATCTCTGGCAGCCCGGCGCGGGTGGGATGTGCCTGCACACGATTGTGCTGGACCCGAACGATTCCGCACGGATCTTCATCGCCATTTCCGCTGCGGGCGTGTTCCGCACCGAGGACGGCGGCACGACATGGCGGCCAGTGAATCGCGGCCTGCAATCCGAGTACATCCCTGACGCGACTGCCGATGTCGGCCATTGCGTCCACAGCATCGCGATGCATCCGTCCCGCCCGGATGTGCTGTTCATGCAGAAACACTGGGACGTTATGCGCAGCGACAACGCCGGGGAGTCGTGGCACGAGGTCAGCGGGAACTTGCCGAGCGACTTCGGCTTCCCGATTGCCGTGCATGCGCACGAGCCGGAGACCATCTATGTCGTCCCGATCAAGAGCGACTCCGAGCATTACCCGCCCGACGGCAAGCTGCGCGTCTACCGCAGCCGGACGGGCGGAAACGCGTGGGAAGCGCTCACGAACGGATTGCCGCAACGCGACTGCTACGTCAATGTCTTGCGCGACGCGATGGCGGTTGATTCGCTCGATGCGTGCGGCGTCTACTTCGGCACCTCGGGCGGGCAGGTCTACGCATCTGCCGACGCCGGGGACAGTTGGACTCCCATCGTCCGCGATCTCCCGGCGGTCATGTCCGTCGAAGTGCAGACGCTGCGATGATCCGCGTCGAACTCCCGCCCCATCTGCGGACCCTGGCGCGCGTCGGCGAAGAGGTGGAACTCCGGGTTGATGGCCCGACGACACAGCGCTCGGTTCTCGATGCACTCGAGGCGACCTACCCGATGCTGCGCGGGACGATCCGCGACCACGTCACGCAGCAGCGCCGACCGTTCCTGCGGTTCTTTGCCTGCGGGCAGGATCTGTCCCATGATTCGCCGGACACCCCGCTCCCGGACGCGGTCGCGACGGGGGTTGAGCCGTTTCTGATCGTGGGGGCGCTGGCCGGCGGCTAGATCGGCGAGAATGGAGGCACGACCATGAAGTACATGTTGCTGATTTACGGGGACGAACACGCCCTGAACGATGCCGAGCGACAGCAGTGCTACGGGGAGTCCGCGCAACTGGCGCGAGACCTTAAGTCGAGCGGTCAGTTTCTGGCCACCTCCCCGCTGCATCCGACGGCGATGGCGACCAGCGTCCGGGTGCGCGATGGCAAACGATTCGTGACCGACGGGCCGTTCGCGGAGACGCGCGAGCAGCTGGGGGGCTACTTCCTGATTGATGCGAAGGACCTCGACGAGGCGATTGATATCGCCGGGCGGATCCCGGGTGGGCGCATCGGCACCGTCGAAATCCGGCCGGTGGTGGAAGTCGCGGGCCTGCCGACGGATTAGTGCGCGCAGGCGATTGTCGATTTTGGGCTTCGCTGTTCGACTACCTCGTGTCACGGCCATTCCACCGCGATACGGAGGACACAATGAAGTACCTGTGCCTGGTCTACCACGACGAGAAGCAGTTGGACGCCCTGCCCAGGAGTGAGTACGACGCTCTCGTGGCCGCGACCCTCGCCTACGATGAGGAGATCCGGACGAGTGGTTATTTCATCGCCTCGAACATCCTGGATTCTGTGCAGACGGCCACGACCATCCGGGTCCGGGGAGGCAGGGTATCCGTCACGGACGGCCCCTTTGCCGAGACGCGGGAGCAGCTAGGTGGGTACGTCCTCATCGAGGCCCGGGACCTGAACGCGGCAATCCGGGTGGCGTCGCGGATGCCGCCGGCGCGGATGGGATGCATCGAGGTGCGGCCGATCAAGGATCTCGCCCCCGCTAATCGCGCAGAGGTGGCGACGAAAACAATTGAAGGAGCATTCCCATGAGAAAAATCGTTGCAACGGAGTTCGTGACACTGGACGGCGTTATGGAAGAGCCGGGTGAGTGGTCCGTCCAGTTCCGGAATGAAGAAGCGGCGAAGTTCAAGTTCGACGAACTCTTCACGAGCGACGCGCTTCTCCTGGGGCGGGTGACCTATCAAGGGTTTGCCCCCGCCTGGCCATCTATGACGGATGAACAAGGGTTCGCTGACCGGATGAACAGCCTCCCCAAGTTCGTTTTTTCAACGACCTTGAAAGAGGCTGCGTGGAACAATTCGACGCTGATCAGCGAGAACATTCCGGAAGAAGTAGCCAAGCTGAAGCAGCAGCCGGGTCAGGATATCTTGATCTACGGCAGCGCCGATCTTGTCCACACGCTAATGCAACATGGCCTCATTGATGAGTATCGGCTCATGGTCCACCCCATTGTCCTGGGGAGAGGGAAGCGTCTCTTC
>JALYXG010000243.1 GCA_030947205.1 Chloroflexota bacterium | reverse complement strand
CCGCCGCCATCGCGGTGCAGCAACGCGCCCACAACGTCGAGGCGCGGATCGCCGGGAGTGGCATCGTGGGCGACAATCTCGCCGCCCGGCTGGACGGAGCGCGTGCGGATGCGCTCTACGCGCGCGTCCTCTTCGTCTTTCTCGGCTTGCCGGGCGTCATCCTCGCCATGCTACTCACCTTCACCGTGACGGCGGCGGGCGCGCAACGCCGCCGCCAGGAGCAGGCGCTGCTCCGCACCCGTGGCGCGTCGCTCGCCGCCGTGCTGCGGCTCGAAAGCCTCGAAGCGGTAATCATCGCCATCGGCGGGGTCGTGTGCGGGCTTCTCCTTGCGATCATCGCCGCGAAGACCGCCGCGCCCGCCACGATGCGGACGAGCACGACAACCCTCATCTGGATGGGCATTGCGGCGTTGCTCGGTGTCGTGCTGGCCATTGTCGCAGTCATGTATCCGGCCTGGGCGGACGCACGGCATGCCACGGTCGCGGCGGCACGGGCGGTGATCGGTCGGAGTCACCGGCCGCTCTGGCAGCGCGTCTATCTGGATGTGCTGCTGCTCGTCGCCTCCGCTGTCGCCTTCTGGCAATCGGCGAGTGCGGGCTATCAGGTCGTGGTGGCTCCCGAAGGTGTCAGCCAGACCGCCGTCTCCTATCAGACCTTCATCGCGCCCGTCTGCCTCTGGCTCGGCGTTGGGCTGCTGACAATGCGGCTGTGGTCGCTCGGCCTCCGCCGGGGGCGGCCACTGGTCGCCGGGCTGCTCCGACCATTCGCGCGTGGCCTTTCCGGTGTCATCTCCGCGTCCGTCGGGCGGCAGCACGCGCTGGTGACGCGCGGGGTCGTCCTGGTCGCGCTCGCCTTCGCTTTCGCGGTTGCCACGGCGGTTTTCAACACGACCTACAACGCGCAGGCGAGCGTTGATGCCGCGCTTACGAACGGCGCGGACGTCACGGTCACCGGCACGACGGCCGCGCCGCCCGGCGCGCTCCTCGACCAATTGCGGGCATTGCCGGGCGTTGCTGCCGCCGCGCCGATGCAGCACCGCTATGCGTACGTCGGTAACGATCTGCAAGACCTATACGGCATTGATCCGGCGACGATTGGCCAGGCAACGACGATGGCGAACGCCTATTTCGCGAACAACGATGCGCACGCGACGCTCGCGGCCCTCGCCGCACGGCCTGACGGTGTGCTGGTTTCCGACGAGATGGTGCGCGATTATCAGTTGCGGCCCGGCGACCCGATCAATCTTCGTCTGCAAACGGCGAGCGATCAGCAGTATCACGTCGTGCCGTTCCACTTCATCGGCATCGTCCGCGAGTTCCCCACGGCGCCGAAGGATTCGTTTCTGATCGCCAATATGAATTACATCACTCAACAGACGGGGACGCCTGCGGCGGAGCTCGTGCTGCTGCGGACGAATGGCGACGCGATATCGGTGGCGGCCCGCGCGCAGACCGCCGTGCATTCGTTGCCGGGCGTGCGTGTCACGGAGATCGGCTCGGTTCGGCATACGATCGGTTCGAGCCTGACGTCGGTCAATCTGCATGGCCTTACCCGGTTGGAGCTGGCGTTTGCCGTCCTCTTCGTCGCGGGGGCGACCGGGCTGGTGCTGGCGCTCGGCATGGCGGAGCGGCGGCGCGACTATGCAGTACTCGCCGCGCTCGGTGCGACACCGCAGCAGATGGGCGCGTTCGTCTGGAGTGAGGGGGCGCTGATCCTGATCGGCGGCGCGGTCATCGGCATCGCCACCGGATTCGCGGTCGCGGCGATGCTCGTCAAGGTACTCACCGGCGTCTTCGACCCACCGCCGGAAACGCTCGCCGTACCCTGGCCGTATTTCGCGGTCCTGGCGGGCGCGGCGATTGTGTCAACCGTCATCGCCGTGCGGAGCGCGCAACGCGCCGCCCAACGGTCGGTCATTGAGGCTTTACGCAGCGTGTAATCCATCACGTTGGGGATGGCACCCGATGTGCGATGCACATTCTCCGTGTGCGTTGATTTCGCAGTTGGATGGGGGCCGTATGGCGATCTTCGACACAGTGCGCGGGCGGCATTGGCTCTGGGCCATTACGCTTGCCGTTGCGATGCTCTATGGCACGGTCTCGATCAGTGTGATGGCGCAGACACCGACGACCGGCGC
>JALYXG010000228.1 GCA_030947205.1 Chloroflexota bacterium | reverse complement strand
GACAAGTTGACCGTGGCGCGTGCCCGGAAGATGCAGCGTTTCCTGACGCAGCCGTTCTTTGTCGCGGAAGTCTTCACCGGTCTTCCCGGCCAGTACGTCTCGCGCGAGGAGACCGTGCGCGGCTTCCGCGAAATCCTCGACGGCAAGCACGACGCCCTGCCGGAGCAGGCCTTCTACAACGTCGGCACGATTGACATGGCCGTCGAGAAGTCCAAACAGTTGGAGAACGGGTAAGGGAACCTCACCCCCCGGCCCCCTCTCCATTGCGATGGAGAGGGGGAGCAAGCCTCCGAGAGATCGGGGCATTCAAGGTAAGGCACGATGCTCAGATCGGATTCCCCCTCCATTTAGGGAGGGGGTCAGGGGGTAGGAAATGCCACTGAACTTTGAACTTGTCACCGCCGACCGGGTCGTCCTCCAGGAGGAGGGCGTGGACATGGTCGTCGCTCCCGGTTCCGATGGTGTGCTTGGCGTCCTGCCGCACCACGAGCCGCTGATTACGACACTCCAACCCGGCGAACTGCGCGTCAAGCGCGGCGGCGAGGAGACGAGCCTGATTATCACCGGCGGCTTCATGGAAGTGACGCATGACAAAGTGCTTGTCCTCGCCGATGCGGCGGAGCGGTCGGACGAGATTGACCTCGCGCGGGCAGAAGAAGCGCGCCGCCGCGCCGAGGAACGGCTCGCCGGGAGCCGGGATCTGGTGGACGCCGCGCGGGCCGAAGCGGCGCTCCGGCGCGCGATGATCCGCATCCGCATCGGACAGCGCCGCCGTTCAGGAGGCCGGGTGCGCGACGATCAACGTTAACACTCCATCGCCAGGAAGGGACACGAAACGGATGAGTGGAGAGATGATTTCCATCCGTGGCGGAATGCCGCTGCATGGCGATGTGACGATTGGCGGCGCAAAGAACGCGGCGTTGCCGATGATGGCGGCCTGCCTCCTCACGGAAGATGTCTGTACGCTCGAAAACGTGCCGAACCTCGCCGATGTGGAGACGATGGCCGAACTGCTCCGCTACCTTGGCGCAACGGTCGAGATGGACCCACACGACCATCGTGTGACGATCTGCGCGAAGACGATCACGCGCAACGACGCACCGAACCACCTCGTCGAGCGGATGCGTGCGTCGTTCCTCGTTACGAGTGCGCTGCTCGCCCGCACGGGCGAGATGGCCGCCGCTGTGCCCGGCGGGTGCAAACTCGGCTCCCGCCCGGTGGATGTGGATGTGCGCGGATTCCAGCAACTCGGCGCGACCGTTGTGCAGGAGCGGGACGGCTATCGCGCTACTGCCGCGCGGCTGCAAGGGACCGACTTATACCTCGATTATCCGTCCCATACCGGCACGGAAAACCTGATGATGGCCGCGACGCTCGCCGAGGGCGAGACAACGATCATCAATGCTTCGCGCGAGCCGGAAATTATCGCCCTCGGCGATTTCCTCAACCGGATGGGCGCGCATGTCCGCGGCATCGGCACAAGCACGATCCGCGTCCGGGGCAAACGGCAACTGTTCGGCGGGCACGGCGTCGTCGTGCCGGATCGCCTGGAAGCGGGCACCTTCGCGATTGCCGCAGCGATCACGCGCGGCGATGTGATCCTCCGCGCCGGTTCCATCGCCGATTTCGAGGCGGATGCGATGGTCCCGGTGACGCAGAAATTGCGCGAGGCGGGCGTTAATGTCCAGTTCCTCGATTCCCGCACGATGCGCGTCACGGCGGGCAAATTCCTGCACGCGGTAGACATTCAGGCACTCCACTTCCCTGGCTTCCCGACCGACTTACAGGGCGTTTTCGCGACGCTGATGACGCAGGCGCAGGGCGTCAGCACGGTCTACGAGCGCGTTTTCGATGATCGGCTCCGCTATGTCGGCGAGCTGCAGAAACTCGGCGCGGACATCGAAGTGCTGTCGAACACTAAGGCGCTCGTCCGTGGCCCCGTCCGGTTGCATGGCGCATCCGTTGCCGCGCTCGATTTGCGGTGTGGCGCGGCGCTCGTTCTCGCCGGCCTCGCGGCGGACGGCATAACGACAATCCGCGCCGCCCATCACCTGCGGCGCGGCTACGAGCGGATGATCGAGAAATTGGTCGGCATCGGCGCATACACGAC
>JALYXG010000215.1 GCA_030947205.1 Chloroflexota bacterium | reverse complement strand
GCCAACCCGGCGGGCGATATCCGCCTGCTCCTCGTCGCGATGCCGGTCATCATGGTCGCCTTCTTCGCCGCCTACGCGATCCAGGTCGGCCCGAAGCGGGCGCTCGCGGTCGCGGCAATCGCGGTCGCGCTGCCGCTCGCCTTGTTCGAGGTTCATCTCGGCTGGCATCTCGCCTTTTTCGGCGGCGATGTGCCGACGGACATGCTCGTCTACACCCAGACTTCGCCCGACATCCCGCAGATGATGCGTGAGATTAATACGCTCTCCAAAGAACGGACGGGCGGCTACGAGATGCCGATCTGGTACAGCAGCGCGACCGTCTGGCCGATGAACTGGTACCTGCGTGATTACGTCAACACGGGCGCGGCGCACTTCCTCGGCAGCTCGCTCACCGCCCCGCCGCCGGACGACGCGGCGATCATCATGGTCGCCAACGAGGACTTCGGGCCATGGGAGGAGCAGAACCTCCAGAACTACGAGCGGACGGATTACGTGATGCGCTGGTGGTTCCCGGAGGAGATTTATCGCTCCTTCACCTACTCGCCGCCCGCGCCACGCGCCGATTATCCCGGCTTGTGGAAGCAGGGGATCGTCCCGCAGCATACGGACCCCAAGACCGGAAACATTATACCGAGCGCGCCCGGCGATGTGCGGCCAACCTGGAGCGACACGCTGAAAAAGGCATGGCAGAGCATCGCGGCGCTCGGCGCTGCACCGCACACGACGATGACCACGCAGTACAACGCGAAGAACGAGCCGGTCGTCGTGCCGACGACATCGCCCCAGCCCGCGTCCAACTTCTGGCGATTCGTTGCGTTGCGGGAACCGCCGCACACCATCGAGTCGTACAATTTCCACCTGTATGTGCGGAAGGACCTCGTACGCGAGTTCAACGGGATACGGTATTAGTTGGAAACGACCGAACAACAGGAACGGGAAATCGGCGACGAGGCGCATCGCATCCCCACGCGACCCGGCGACGGGCCGCAACCGGTTGAGGATGATCTGTCCGATTTGCCGCTCCCACCCGCATCCATCGCGCGGGACGAGATGCCGGTGGAACCGGATCGGGTAATGATCGCGGAGCCGGATACCGCGCCGCTGCTGGAAAGCGGTTTTGCACTCCCCCAGCCGACGCTCGAATCCGTCCTCTGGGCGGTCGTAATCCTAGGTGCGTTGCTGGTACGCGTCGCCTCACTGACGAACAACCCATTCAGCGCGGCGGAAGCGCAGCGCGCTTATGCCGCCTGGCAGTTCGTGGACGGTCGGAGCGCGCGGGTGGATGGCGCCCTCTGGGGGCCGCTCCCCTTCCTCATCAATGGTCTCTTCTTTTTCCTGTTCGGCGCGCGGGACGCGGTCGCGCGGCTTGGCCCCGCCCTCGCGGGGGTCGCGATCGTGCCGATCTGCTGGTGGCTCCGTCCCTGGTTCGGGCGGTGGGGTGCGCTCGGCGTGGCGGCGATGCTCGCATTCTCGCCAACATTCGTGTACGGCTCCCGGCAGGTAACGGGCATCCCGTGGGTCGTGCTCGCCGCGCTCGCGCTCTTTATCTGCGTGCTCCGCCTCGCGGATGAGCGCGCGACGACCGGCACGCTGGTTGTCGCGGGGATCGCCGTCGCCTTCCTGATCGGTTCCGGGCCGTCCGGCCTGACGATACTCGTCGCCTTCGCCTTCGCGCTGGCGATTCTCGCCCTGCTCGACCGGCCCGACCCGGAGACTGGCGAGCGGCGGGGCGCACTCCGCGTCGTCGGCGTGCAACTCCGGCAGGTGGATCGGCGCATCCTCTGGAGCGTCGTTGCCTTGGCAGGGCTGATCCTCCTCGCGGCGTGCAGCCTGCTTTTCACCGATGTCATCCACCTGCCGCGCACCCTTGGCTCGATGTTCGGCCGCTGGTGGGATGATTTGTTCGCCACCGAACGCAACCAGCCGTGGTACTATTACCTGCTGATCGCCCTCATCTACGAACCGTTCATCGGCGTCGCGGCGATCATCGGCGTCGTGCTGATCGCGCGCGCCGCCGCGCCGCGCCCGCTGACGATGACCCTGCCGCTCACCTGGCAATTGGTGGCGCTGGTCCTTTTCTCGCTCAGCGGCGGCAAGACGCCCGAAAGCACGGCGATGATCCTGCTCGCCCTCACGCTGATCGGCGGGATCGCCGTGCAGTGGGCGGCGGAGCGGCTCGCGGGCGGCTGGTTCTGGCGCGAGCGCGGCTGGATGCTCGGCGTCGCGGCGTTCATCCTCGCCCTCGCCCTCGCGCAGTTCATCCGCCAGTTGCTCGATGTGGAGCGTTCGCCGGCGTGGATCGCGACGATTCTCGTCGTGATCGCCCTGATCCTCACCACCGGCTACGCGACGCTGACGCTGATCGCCGGGCAAGGGAAATTCCGCGCGATCGCCGCGCTTCTCACGACGCTGCTCGCACTTTCCGGCGTCATGGCGGTCCGCGCGATGAGTGACGTCACCTTCAGTCGCCCCGCCGACGGGCATGAACTGCTCGTCGGCACGCGGACAGCGGCGAGCGTTACGCCCTTTGTCGAGCGTGTCAGGCGCATCTCGGTTGACCTGACGCGCAACGACCGCACGCTCGACCCCGCAACAGGCGACCGGAACAACATCGGTGGTGGCAACACCCTTGCGATTGCCGCAGAGACCTCGTTGGAGTGGCCGTTCCGGTGGTACTTCCGGGATTTCCCGAATTTCACCGTTGGCAATGCGCAGGAACTTGCAATCGAACGCCCGACCGGTCAGAGCGGTACGACCCCGCCCCGGCTGGTGTTGGCGCCGAGCACGATGGAAAGTCAAGTGACACCGACGCTTCCGGGCTATGTCAGTCAGCAATACCCAGTCACGGTCTCCTTCCCCGATGCATACCGGGCGGGGAGCGCGGCACGACGGATCGCTGCGTCGTTTAAGCCCGCGACCTGGGGCGATTGGCTGCGCTACTTTGCTGCCCGCGAAACGCCCGATCCGCCGACGACGGACTTTCTCACGGCCTATCTGAGCAAGGATGCGGCGGACAAGGTTTACTTCGCCGCGCCCGCGCCGAGCAGTGCACAGACAAACCCGAGCAATCTCTTCGACCGCGTGGGCAAAGGCAAGGCGGGCGGGCAATTCTCCGCGCCGCGCGGCATCGCTGTTGGCCCGGATGGCACGATCACGATTGTGGATCAACTGAACTACCGCGTGCAGCAATTCCAGCCAGACGGCGCATTTCTGCGGCAGTGGGGCGGCATCGGCACCGGGGCGGACAAGTTCGGCCAAATCAACGGCTACGCCTTCGGCCCGACCGGTCTTGCCGTCGCATTGGACGGGACGGTCTACGTCGCGGACACATGGAACCACCGCATTTCCGCCTTCACAAGTGATGGCAAGCCCGTGCGACAGTGGGGCACATTCTTCAATGGGCAGGACAACCCCACCGCCCTGCCGCAGCATACGTCGGAGTTCTACGGGCCGCGTGGCATCGCCATCGCGCCGAATGGCCTGCTGTACATCACGGACACGGGTAATAGCCGCATCCTTGTCTTCGATAAAGACGGTAAATTCGTCCGCTCCTTCGGCTCGCTCGGCACGGGCGATGGGCAGATGGACAACCCGGTCGGCATCGCCGCCCGCGCCGATGGCACGATCGCTGTCGCGGACACGAACAATGCCCGCATTCTCCTGTTCAGCGCGGAGGGGCAGTATCAATCCGCCATCCCGGTCGCGGATTGGGGCACGGTGAGGGGGCTGGAGGCGTACCCGGTCTTCCTGAAAAACGGCAACCTGCTCATCCCTTCCCCGACGAGCAACCGCCTAATCGAGATGACCACGCAGGGCCAGACCGTTCGGAGCCTCGCCGGGAACACGGGCGATCTCCGCAAGCCCGTCGCCGTCACCGTTTCGGCGGACGGCACAAACGCCATTGTCGTCAACGATGAAACGAACACCGTGGTGAAAGTGAGCCTCACGTGACCGTCGCCCAGAATCGCATCCTTTCCCGCCGGGTCGCGCCCGCGCCCGAACCGGATGGCACGCCGCGCCGTTCGGGCGCTTTTTCGCTGAAATTCTGGATCGGCATCGCCATCAGCGTCGTTTTTCTGTATCTCGCGCTGCGCGGGCAGGATTTCGGCGCGCTCTGGCGGGCGATGCGGGAAGCGTCGTACGTCTGGCTCATCCCGGCCATCGGCTGCTACTTCGTTGGGGTCGTCATCCGCACGTATCGCTGGCATATCCTCCTGCGCTCAACCGCGAACATTCCGATGCGCCGCCTGTGGCCGGTGATCGTGATCGGCTACATGGCGAACAACATCCTCCCCTTGCGCGCCGGGGAACTCGTGCGCACCTATGTCCTCAGCGAACGCGAAAAGGTCAGCCGGAGCGCGACTCTCGCCACCATCGTCGTCGAGCGCGTCTTCGA
>JALYXG010000214.1 GCA_030947205.1 Chloroflexota bacterium | reverse complement strand
GCAGACGTCCACCACCCGCTTCAGGTTGTCCACGAACCGCGCGTCGTGGAACTGGCCGGGAATGCCCATGCTCTGCGTCAAATCGAAGTGGCCGACCCAGAGCACGTCCACGCCCGGCGTCGTCGCGATCGCCTCCAGGTTCTCGATCCCTTCGACACTCTCGATCTGGCAGATCACCGTCGTGTTCTCATTCGAGTACCGCAAAAACTCCGACGGCGTGACGCCGCGATAGCCCGTCAGCGCGCCGCCGAGGCCGATGCCCCGCTTACCGAGCGGGCCGTACTTGACGGCGTCCACGATGGCGCGCGCCTCGTCCGCCGTCTTGACATTCGGCACCATCACGCCGAGCGCGCCCGCGTCCATCGTCCGCGCGAGCAGGTGGTAGGCGATCTCCGGCACGCGCACGAAGGGGGCAATCGTCGTCGCGCTGAACCAGGCGACGAGGTCCGCCACATCCGCGCTCGAAAACGCCGCGTGCTCGGTATCAATGATCGCGAAGTCCACATCGCAGGCGTCCATCATCCGTGCCATGCCGCGCGTGCCGAACTCCCAGAGCATCTGCCCGACCGGCACCTTCCCTGCCGCGCGTACCTGCGTGTACCGATTTTCTTTCATTCGCGTGTCTCCCATCGTCGGCGCAACGCCGCCAGTTTCTCCCGCATCACCGGGCGCTCCGCCGCAGTCCGGTTCACCGTGTACTCCGGCACCTCGCCCTTCAGGACGGTCAGGATGTTGTTGCACGCCACCGCGCTATTGTCGCGCGCCATCTGGTCCGTCCAGGCGATGGCGTGCGGTGCGAGGATGACGTTGTCCAGCTCCGCCAGTGGGTGCGGCAGCGGCAGCGGCTCCTCCTCGAAGACATCGAGCGCCGCTCCCGCGATCCAATTTTCTTGCAAGGCGCGGACGAGCGCCGCCTGCTCGATGATCGGGCCGCGCGCCGTGTTGACGAGGAAGGCGGTCGGCTTCATCCGCCGCAACTGCGCCTCGCCAATCAGGTGGAACGTTTCTTTGGTCAGCGGGCAGTTGATGCAGACGAAATCGGACTCACTGAGCAGCGTGTCGAGGTCCACGAGTTCGACGCCGAGCGCCGCCGCCTGCGCAGGCGAGACGTACGGATCCGCCGCCAGCGTCCGGCCGAGATCGAACGGCTTGACGAGGCGGAGGAAGTCCGCGCCGATATTGCCGACGCCGACCGTGCCGAGCGTCCGCCCCGCCAACGCGACGCCCATTGTCTGGGGAATCTGCTCCCATGCGCTGGCGCGGACGATGCGGTCCTTGGCGGGGATGCGCTTGGTGATCGCCAGCAAGAGCGCCATGATCCCCTCCGCGACCGGGCGGCGGACGGCGGGTGGCGTGATGCAGACAAACACGCCGTGCTCCGTCGCGGCGGGAATGTCAATCGTGTCGTAGCCGACGCCCCAGCGCGCGATCACGGCGAGCCGCCCGGCGTGCGCCAGCGTCTCCGCCGGGTAGCGCACGCTCAGGCTGACCACGGCGTCATAGCCCGCGATCGTCTCCGGCGCGACGACCCGTGTGTCCTGGGCGAAGTATTCCCACTCCAGCCACGGCAGCGGATCGAAGATCTCGCGCAATGTCGGCTCCAGCAGCCCCGCCGCGCGCGTCGTGAAGTCCGCCGATACCCCAACCCGGAACTTCCCCGTCACCATGCCCCCTCCCCCGCGATCCGCCCTACATTCGATAGCGTCTATCCTACCCGAAGTCGGGTCGAAAACGAATGAACCGCAAAGGCGCAAAGGACGCAAAGAGGAGAGGTTGAACCACCAAGACACCAAGAACACTAAGAAGAGAAAAAGAGGACTCTTGTATCCTTCTTCGTATTCTCTTGGTGTTCTTGGTGTCTTGGTGGTTCAGATTTCCCTACTCTCTCCGCTGGACATGCATGAACATGCCGTGCTTGGGGCGGAGGGTGACGAGAGGGGCGACCTCGGTTTGTTGGCCGGGGACGAGGGAGAGACGGTAGCGCTGGGCGATGGACGCGACGATTAACTGCGACTCGACGAGGGCAAAGGCTTGGCCGATGCAGAGGTGCGGGCCGCCGCCGAAGGGAAAGTAGGCGAACCGAGGGCGCGCGGCGCTGGCCTCCGGCATGAATCGTTCGGGGTCGAAGCCCTCCGGGTTCGGCCACTCGGCGGCGCGGCGATGCGTGACGTAGGGGCTCATGACGATCAGCGCGTTCGCCGGGATGCGGTAGCCGCCGATGGTGTCCGCTTCGATGGCGCGCCGGGTGCTGATCCAACTCGGCGGGTACAGGCGGAGCGTTTCGTCCACGACCATCCGCGTATAAGGCAGGCGGGGCAGGTCGCCCATCGTCGGCGGGCGCGTGGCGAGCGCGGTCGCGAGTTCTTCGTGCAGTTGCCGCTCGACGGCGGGGTGCAGCGAGAGCGAATACCACGTCCAGACGAGCGCGCTGGCGACCGTCTCGTGCCCGGCGATCAGAAAGGTGATAATCTCGTCGCGCAGTTGTTGGTCGCTCATCCCCTCGCCCGTGTCGGCGTCACGCGCGAGCATCAGCATCGCGAGCAGGTCGTCCGCCGCGTCCGGGTCGCGACGACGGCGGGCGATCAGATCGAAGATCGCGCCATCGAGCGTGCGGATCGCCGCCATGAAGGCGCGATTGCGCGGCGTCGGCACTTTCGGCGGGAAGGCGAGTGGCGAGCGGGCGCGGTGCGCGATGTGATCGAGCGTGGCGAGCGCGGCCCGGCTCAGGGCATCGGCGTCGTGCGCGAGGTCCACGCTGAAGAGCGCCTTGCCGACGATTTCCAGTGTCAGGCGCATCATCTCGCCATCTATGTCGAGCGCTTCGCCGCGTGCCGCGACCGCATCCCACCGGCGAAGCATCGCGGTCGTTGCGTCCGTCGTCAGGCGGGCGAGACCCGCGAGGCGGTCGCGGTGAAACGCCGGCTGCATCAGCCGACGTTGCCGGAGCCAGAACGCGCCGTCGCTCGACAGCAAGCCCTGCCCCGCGACGAGGCCAAGCAGGTTGTACTGGAAGGTCGCCTTGCTGTAGTTGCGACTGTTTTCCTGCAAGACCTGCTGGACACCCGCCGGGTCGCTGACGACATAGATTGTCCAGAAGCCGACCGGATACTGGAACAGATCGCCATACCGCTGGGCGATCCGGGCGAGGGCGAACAGCGGGGAGCGCCGCATCGCCTGCAAGTCGCCGTACGGGATGTAGCGGCCCGGTCCGGGCGGGGATGGGAACGGCATCGGCGATTTCCTCACCCCCGGCCCCTCTCGTACGGAGCCATCGCCCTGAGATCACAGAAGGGATCAGGTTCGTTTGGCGATGGAGAGGGCAGGGGAAAATGCATCGGATCAATTTTCGTCGGTGCATCGTGTAGAACAACTGCAAACGCATAATACCGTAAAGTCTGGATTTCACGGATGTGATGAAGCGTCCCTGGTTTTCTGGCCGCCCGCGTTCCCAAACCCGATCAGTATACGCATCGGTGTCGCGCCGTGCGCGTCGAACGCGCGTGTATAATCGCCCGGCGGAGCGATGAAGGCGAACGTGGGGAGGAAGAACGCGGATGGTAGCAATGGACTTCGGTGTCGGCGTCCACCCGACGCCGCGCGGCGGCACGATCCCGGCAATGATGGCGATGAATGAGCGACTGCTCGCCGCCGCGACGGAGCACGACCTTTCCTGCTGGGTGATTGACCATTTCCAGTTCGACACGCAACCGATTCTCGAATGCTACGCCTTTTTGGCCTACCACGCCGGGAAAGCGCCGGGGTTGCGCTGGGGGAATCTCGTCCTTGGGCAGGGGTATCGGAATCCCGCGCTGACGGCCAAAATCGCCGCCTCGCTCCAGTTCCTCACCGGTGGCCGCTACATCCTCGGCATCGGGGCCGGCTGGAAGGAAGACGAGTTCCGCGCCTATGGCTATCCCTTCCCCTCCGCCCGCGAGCGGATCGGCCAACTGGAAGACGCCGTGCAAATTTGCAAACTGCTCTGGACGGGGGGGCCGGTCTCGTTCGTGGGGCAGCATTACCAGATCAAGGACGCCCACTGCATCCCGGCCCCCGAACCGCCGCCCCTCATCATGATCGGTGGCGCGGGGGAGCAACGCACCCTGCGCGTTGTCGCGCAGTATGCGGACTGGTGGAACGCCGATTATTACTCCCCCGCCGATTACGCGCGCAAACTCGGCGTCCTCCACGACCATTGCCGTGCTGTCGGCCGCGACGAGTCCGCCGTCGTGCCGACCTGCTACATGGGCATCAGCGTCTCGAACGACCCATCAAAACTGATCCGCCAGCCACCTGTCATGTCCCGCCCCGATATGTACGTGATCAGCGGAAACCCGGACGAAGCGACCGCGCAAATCGAGGAGTTCGCGGCGATCGGCGTCCGCCACATGCAACTCAACTTCCTCGATTACCCGCATACCGACGGCCTTGAACTCTTCCTTTCCGATGTCCTCCCGCGATTTGAGGGGGCAGGGACGTAGAACCGGGCTGAGCGCAGAGGACGCGGAGGGCGCAGAGATCGCAGAGAAAGAGATTGGACTACTTCTGTCTACATTGTTCGCCGTTCGTCCTTCTTTCCTCTCTGCGATCTCTGCGTCCTCCGCGTCCTCTGCACTCGAATCTTTTTCCTGGAAGGAGCGATACATGTGTGCGGTGCAGGCGAGGGAGCGGACGGCGGAACTGGTCGCGCGGGCGGCGAAGGTGCTACCGGGGGCGAGCCTCGGATCGTTCCAGTTACCACTGGACCGAACGGTGGTGATTGCGGAGGGGCGCGGGCCGCGCCTCTGGGATGTGGACGGCAACGAGTATATTGATTACGTGCTTGGCTCCGGGCCAATGCTGCTCGGCCACGCGCACCCGGCAGTTGTTGCGGCGGTGCAGCGGCAGGCTGCGAAAGGTTCGACGTTTTATAGCCTCAACGAGCCGATCATCGCGCTGTCCGAGGCGATTGTGGACGCGGTGCCGTGCGCGGAGGCGATCAAATTTGTCTCGACCGGCACGGAGGCGACCTTCCACGCGCTGCGCCTCGCCCGTGCCTTCACCGGCAAGCAGCACATTCTCAAGTTCGAGGGTGGCTTCCACGGCGTCCACGACTACGCGCTCGTCAGCGCCTTCGGGATGGACACCAGCGGCGAGCGGCGACGCGTCGTTGATTCCGCCGGCATTCCGCAGGCGGCGTCCGGCACGGTCGTCGTCGCGCCGTACAACGACGCCGAGACCGCGCGCGAAGTGATCGCGGCGCACGCCGGGACGCTCGCCGCCGTCATCATGGAGCCGATGCAGCGCGCGATCACGCCCGTGCCTGGCTTCCTCGAAGCGGTACGCGCAGCGACGACGGAGCACGGCGTCCTGCTGATCTTCGATGAGGTGGTGACGGGCTTCCGCCTCGCCTACGGCGGCGCGCAGGAGTATTTCGGCGTCGTGCCGGACATCGCCACCTACGCCAAAGCGATTGGCGGTGGCTACCCGCTCGCGGCGGTTGTCGGGCGGCGCGACATCCTCGCGCTCACCGATCCGCAGCAGCGCGACAAAGGGCCGTACGCTGTCCTCGGTGGGACATTGAGCGGCAACCCCGTCGCGGCGGCGGCCGGATTGGCAACCCTTGAAGAACTGAAGCAGCCCGGTGTGCATGCGCGGCTATTCGGAACCGGGAACCGCCTGCGGGAGGGCATCGCCGCGCTCGGCCGCGACCTCAGCATCCCGCTGCAAGTGCCAGGTGTCGGCGCGGTCTTTCAGGTCTTCTTCACCGATCGCCCAATCACGAATCACGCGGACACCCTCGCAGCGGACGCCTCCCGCGCCTCTCGCTTCGCGATGGAACTGCTCGCACGCGGCATCTACCACGCGCCCAACACAAAGTTCTACCTCTCCACATCGCACACCGACGCCGACATTGACCAAACGCTCGTTGCAATCGAGGAAGCCTTGCGCG
>JALYXG010000203.1 GCA_030947205.1 Chloroflexota bacterium | reverse complement strand
CGAAGCCAACGACGAGCGATACGCGGCCGCCGCGCATCACCTGGCTAAACAGGTCCTGGCCGATGTCGTTCGTGCCCAGGAGATGCGCGCCGCTCGGGCGCTCCATCGGTCGCCCGCTCAGCGCGTGTGGGTCATAGGGCGCGATCCGGTCGCCTGGAAACACGATGGCCAGGATGACGACGAGCAGGGCGACACCGAGCCACAGGCGCGCATCTTGCAGGATGGGTGCGCGATACCGCCGGGGCCGCTGCGGGCGATCCTCCGCGACGGCGGGTGCGAGCGGCAGCGTTTCGGATCGCATCGTCATGCCGCCACCTGCTGCGGGCGCGGATCGAGCCGCGCGAGCAGGAGATCGCTCGCCAGCCCCGCCGCGATGACCGCGACACCAAAAAGGAGAAAAAGGGCTTCGAGGAGTGGATAATCGCGGGACTCGATGGCGATGAATGTCAGTTGGCCGAGGCCGGGGTAGGCGAACAGCGTCTCCACGATCACCACCCCGCCCAGCAGCAATCCGACGCGCACGCCGAAATACGCGAGCGCCGGCGCCGCCGCATTCCGCGCCACGTGGCGGAGAGCGATACGCGGTTCGGCGAGTCCCTTCGCCCGCGCCACGGCGACGTACGGCCGACCGACTTCCGCGTTCGCCGCACTGCGCGCGACCAGGAGAAAGGCGGGCAGATGCGCCAGAATGAGCGTCAGGCCGGGCAGGACCGCGTGACGGGCCGCATCGGACGCACACCCAATTAGGCCACTGGCGCCGCACTGCCGGAAGGGCGAGAGGGCGCCGCTCGCCGGAAAGAGTGGCCAGGAGACCGCGAAGACAAAGAGGAGCGTTAGTCCGACAACGAACTCCGGTAGGCTGCCGCCGAGCAACGCGGCGAGGCCGAGTGCGGTGGACCAGCGGGACCGCGCATGCCACGCCAGCAACAAGCCGAGGAGCGAGCCGAGACCGGCGGCGATCGCGAGCGACCCACCCGCGAGGAAGAATGTCCAGCCGATCCGATGCAACACGAGCGCGCGGACGGGCTGATTGAAGTGGATGGAGAAGCCGAGATCGCCCCGCGCCGTCGCAAGAAGATAGTGGCCGAACTGGACGGGCAGCGGCCGGTCAAGGCCGTAGTAGCGGAGGAGTTGGGCGCGCGTCTCGGGCGCGAGCGACACCGGCGCGTCCAGCCCACCGCTTTGCAGGTACTCCACCGGATCGCCGGGGAGGAGGCGGGGCAGGACAAAGTTGATGACGAGTAGCGCCCCCAGGAGCGCCAGCGAGCGGGCGAGACGCGTCACGCGGGCGGCAGGAATGCGAACTTGTTGTCCACGAGCGGGATGCCGTCCATCATGCCGCCCCATGTATTGAACCAGCCCTGGAAGGCGTTCGGGTCATAAAGCCAGTAGAAGGGACGGTGATACAGCGCGAGCGTCGGTAGCTCCTCCGCCAGCACCGCCTGCATCCGGTTAACGAGCGCCCTCCGGCGCGTCACGTCCATCTCCGCCACCTGTTGGTCAGCGAGGCGCGTGAACTCCTCGCTGTGCAGCGCGTTGCCGTCCTCGAAGGAGTTGTACGTCTGGTTCGCGTACCAGCGGCGCAGGAAGTCCGGGTCCCCGCCGACGCCGATGTGCGAGGTGAGCGCCATGCCGAAGCGGCGGTTCTTCATCAGGTCCGTGCGGGTCTTCGGGTCCGCCGCGATCGGTCGCGCTTCGATGCCGACCTCCTTGAGCATCAGCCGCACGATCTCCGCGTCTGCGGCGGCCGGATCGGCGAGGAAGTCCACAGCGAGGGGCTGACCGTCCGGCATCAGGCGCGTGCCGCTCGCATCCGCGCGGAAGCCGAGGCCGTTGAGCATCGCACGGGCGCGGGCAGGGTCGTAGGCGTATTGGGGCACATCCGGGTTGTACCACGGGCTGCCGGGTGGGATGACGCCGGGATTGCCGAGCGTGACATTGCCGTGGATGACCCGCTCGCCGATCTGCTGGCGATCAAGCGCGTACGCTATCGCTTGGCGAAATGCTTTCTGATCGAAGGGCGGGCGGTCTACGTTGAAGATGACGCGCATGATGCTGAAAGGCGGGGTCTGGAGCGCGCGGTAGTTCGGCCCCTGACCGAACGCCTTCACCACGTCATAGTCCGTCGCCAGAATCGCGTCCGCCGCGTGCGTCTGAATACCAACGGCGCTCTGCGCCAGCGGGACGAGCACGTAGCGGAGCGTATCAAGCGTTGGGCGACCACGGAAGTACGCGGCGTGCGCGTCGAACTGGTATTCGCCCGCTCCTTCCTTGTAGGAGCCGAATTTGTACGGCCCGCTGCCCATCACGGCGTCCGGCCCCGAGAACTTACGCGGATCGCCCACCGGCTCCCAGATGTGCTTCGGGAGGATGGGCATGATGCCCGCGACGTTCTCCAAAAAGGGCGCGAAGGGGCGATTGAGCCGGATACGCACTGTGCGCGTGTCTACCGCATCGGCGCCGTCCACCATATCGCTCGCACCCCACGGAAAGGGATGCTGGCGATAGTAGGCGTAGCTGAAGGTGACATCATCGGCGGTGAGCGGGCGACCATCATGCCAGGTGACATTCGTGCGGAGCGTGAAAGTGTATGCCAGTCCGTCACTGGTCACCGCCCAACGCTCCGCCAGCCACGGAATGATGCCGCGCTCGTCCTTCCACGTTAGCGTGTCGAAGAGGAGGCTGGTGCGCACGACGCCACCCGGCCCGAGCGGGATAAAGGCGAAGGGCGACGGGTAGCCGATGTCCGTCCACCACGAGAGCGTCAGACGGCGCGATACGCGGGCCGCGTTCGTGGGTGCGGCGGCGGGTGTCGTCCTGGCGGGCATTGATTGGCAGGCGGTAATCAGTGGCGCGGTTGCAAGCGCCGCACCACCGAGCGCACCTGCCCGGAGCAATGTCCGCCGGGAAAGCGCCCCATGCATGACTGTTCCATCGCTCATCCGATCACCGCTCCATGCACAATCACTGATTTTCACGATCTACGCGGCCTCCACGCCGAGCAACCACAATACCGAGGACGGCGCCGTACACCCAGTGGGCGACGAGCATCACGCGCGGGCGGTCGGGCCGGTCGTCCGAGGCCGGTGGCATGATGCCAAGCGCCGGTACCCACCCCTGGTAGCTCACCGCCCAGACGAGACTACCAAAGATGACGCCGTGCAGCGCCGCATTCACGCGGAACGGCAGGCGGCGATGGAGCAGGCCGAAGAG
>JALYXG010000018.1 GCA_030947205.1 Chloroflexota bacterium | reverse complement strand
CCGCTCCGCCGAGCGATACATCGCCAGGATCGCGGATTGAGTTTGGTAGCGTAGGCTTTCCAGCCTGCGTCCCCGGATTACCGATTCAGCTAGTTAAGGTTCATAAGCCTACACTACCATTAAACCGGGATGGTAAGACTTTCCAAATCGCGCGGGTAGTAGGTGAGCCATTCGATGCCGTCGGGCGTGACGGCAACGGTGTCCGAGTGACGGAAGCCCGCGAAATCCTTCAGGTAGATGCCCGGCTCGACGGTGAAGACCATACCGACTTCCATGATCCGGTCGTCCCCGATGTCCAGAAAGGGCGCTTCGTGGACGAGCGTGGACTTGGCGTGGCCGGTATGGTGCCGCCAGAAGTCCCACAGATCGTGCGCGGTGAAGAAGGCGCGCACCTGCCGGTCCACCTCCGAACACGGGAGGCCGGGTTTGATCGCGTCGCAGGCGAGGGTTTGGGCTTCGAGCATCAGGTTGAAGTATTTCTCCTGCTTCTTGCTCGGTTCGCCCATAATCATCGTCCGTTCCAGTTCGCTGCCGTAGCCCCAGACCGATGCGCCCGCGCCCGTCACGAGCACATCGCCGGCCTTGAGGCGCGCGTTGCTCGTCATCGCGTGCGGCAGGGCGGAATCCTTGCCGACCTGGCCGCGAAAGCCCGCCGACGCGCCCGGCCGCCCGAAACTGACCGGGCGGTATTCCTTGCCGAGCGTGCGGATCATCGCCAGCGTCGCCTCGTCGGATGCGCGCATCGAGATTTCCGTCTCCGAAACGCCGACCTTGCAGTACTCCTGCAAATAAACGTGCGCGAGGTTGCCCCAGCGCGCGCTCTCGCGGATCAGGTTCAGTTCCTCTTCTGAGTTGATCATTTGCATGTACTCGACATCGTCGCGAATATTCGAGACCGTCGCGTCGGGCAGCAGCGCGCTCACGGAGGGGCCACGATAGCCATAGAGTGCGCCGTAGCCGTCCGAATCCACGCCGATCGGCGCGTGGGTGAGGCCGAAATCGGTGAGCAAGTCCTTTAGGAACTCCATCGGATGCCGCTCGCCGGGGTATTCGGGGTAGGTGACGACCTGATCCACGAGCGCGAACTCCTCGGCGTGCTCCCCTTCGAGGCGCGGCACGAGTAGCGCGGAGCGGTTGGCGGTGAGGACGTACGCCATCGGGCGCTCGGTCGGGATGAAGCCGAAACGGCTGAAATAGGAGACATTGTTCCCGCCGAAGAGCACGACGGCGGTGATCCCCCGCTCCCCAAGGCGCTGGAGGATCGTCGCGCGCCGGTTCGCATACTCGGCATCGCTCAAGCGTAGCTGCACCACGATGGACACTCCCTTTCGTGCATTGCGCATCAAGACCGGGCGTCATCCTAAAGCAGCAACGCGGGCAGGGTCAATCGCAATCGTCGCGTTGCCGCGCTCTCGGTGGGTCGGTCTTTATTGTCGGATCGCGGGATTGACGGTGCGCGATTGCGCCGATTGCTGTCGGTTCAGACAGCGCATCGTAATCTCGATGACAGAAACCCGCCACCTTCTCCGACGACGATAGCGTGGATGATCCCTTTTCGCTCATGATTGGAGGACGCAATGGTTCCCACGACCGCTCCACCCACCGTCACTCTCCCCACCGCGCGACGCGGGACGATTGACCGGCTCGGTACGGCGCTCCTTTCCGGCTTCGCCGCAACGACGGCGATGAGCATCGCCGCTCTTGTCGCCTATGCCACTGCGCTCGGTCTGGGGGAAGCGACGGGCAACGTGATGCAGCAATGGTTGTTTGCACTGGTACACAACGATGTGATGGCGCACATCCACGCCTCGCTGCTCGGGGCGGTCGGTATCAATCTCGCCGCAGGGGTCGTCTGGGCGCTCTTCTACGCCGGTGACACGCACGACCGGCTTGGGGCATTGCCCGGCTGGGCGCGCGGGGTGGTGTTCACGCTGCCACTCTACGTTCTTTCGCTCGTCGTTCTCCTCCCGCTCGTTGGCGCGGGCTTCTTCGGCGCGCGCATCGGCGCGGGGCCGCTGCCCGTGATCGGCAACCTGATTCTCCACCTCGTCTATGGTGCGACGCTCGGTGCGATGTACCGCCTCGACGGAGCCGCTGACACGGCGCGGGCGGACGATCCGATTGTGCGGCGGATGCTGCGGCAGGCGGAAACCGGGACCGGACTTGGGGTCAGCCTCGGCGCACTGATCGGCGGTGGCGCGCTGCTCGTCGTCACGCTGCTCACCAGTTCCGGCATGGCGGACGTGGTCGGTGCGACGGTCGGTGGCGCGGTAGTCGGCGCCGCGCTCGGCGCTGTCTTTGGTTCAATGCTCGGGTTGACGAGCGGGATACCCACCGGTATCGGCCCGCGTTGAAGCGGATCGTCGCGAATCAACGGTGCGGTTCGCCACACAAGAAAGGAGCCACCCATTTGGGTGGCTCTCGTGTTTCCGGGTTCTGGCGATACTTTAGACGGGCGAGCGGCCACCCGAGATCGCCCGAACGATCGCGGTCAGGATCAGTGCGCCGATGAAGGCGACGACGATCGAGCCGATCAGGCCGTAACTCGCGTTGACGAAGAAGCCGATGATGAACCCGCCGACCAGCGCGCCCAAGAGACCGACGATCAGGTCCTGGACGAGGCCCCCACCACCCGACCCCATCACCATGTGGGCGAGCCAGCCGGCGACCAGGCCGACGATGATCCAGCCGAGCAAACCGATACCAAAGTTGATCTTCGCGAACTCTACCAGCACCATGTGAGAAACCTCCTACCAACAACGAACGAACCAACTCTCCGGTCTCTGCATATGCAACCCCCGTGCCACGACGAGGCGGCGAGCATTGCGTGTACGTTCGCCGGCTACGCTTTCCGGTGGTACAGCACATGCATGGCTGTCTCCGTGTGACAACGCCATTGCTTGCAGGAGGCTACCATGCACGACGCGGAACAGAACGACGCGCGACCGGGCACCAAGACGAACGACCCCGCCGAGGGCAAGCGCACCGATGTGCGCGCAACACCGGCGACCGCATACCCCGCCGATATGTCGGAGCAGCCCGGCACTAAGACCGCCCCGCCCGCCGAGGGCGGTGACGACGTGAGCGGCGCGGAGAAGCCAGCGGGGCAGTAGTCAGTGGACAGTGGACAGTAGTCAGAAAGGGCGACCGATCAACTGACTACTGATTACTGTCTACTGTCCGCTTCCCAGTGTTACACTCCGCTGTGTAGATGTGCCGTCTCGCGGCTCGGGAGTGTCAGTGAGCCATTCGGTTGTTCAAGTGTTACTCTGGGCCATCGTCGGGGTCGGGGTCGGGACATACGGCACGCTGGTCGGCGCGGGCGGTGGCTTCATCATCGTCCCAATTTTTCTCCTCTTTATTTCCGGCATCAAGCCTTCCGAAGCGGCGGGGACATCGCTCGCGGTCGTCTTTTTCAACGCACTTTCCGGCACCGCGTCGTATGTCCGGCAGGGGAGGGTGGATTTCTGGACTGGGACACGGTTTGCGCTGGCGACTGTGCCCGGCGCCATCGTCGGCGCATATCTCTCCAATCTCTTCTCCAACCGGCCCTTCTACATCGTCTTCGGACTCTTTCTCATCTCTATCGCGATCTTCCTCAACGTCCGGCCTGACCCGCGCAAGGCGAAAATCGAGCCGCTGGCGCCCGGCGAGGCGCGCCACCTGCCGCGCGGCTGGGTTGCCAGGACAATCACCGACCGTAGCGGCGAGACGTTCTCCTATGCATTCAACATGTGGGGCGGGCTGGCGCTCTCGTTCGTCGTCGGGTTCCTGTCGAGCATCCTCGGCATCGGCGGCGGGATCATCCATGTGCCCGCGCTCGTCTTTTTGTTCGGCTTCCCCGCGCACATTGCCACGGCGACCTCGCACTATATCCTCGTCATCTCCGCACTCGTCGGCTCGATCTCGCATCTGGTGCAGGGCGATATCCGCTGGGTCCCGATGATTGGACTCTCGATCGGCGTCATCCCCGGCGCGCAGATCGGCGCGCGACTGTCGCGCCGCCTGCAGGGCAAGTGGATCATTCGTGGCCTCGCCTTCGC
>JALYXG010000142.1 GCA_030947205.1 Chloroflexota bacterium | reverse complement strand
CCGACCGACGCGCGGGCGACCTGCGCGCGGAGCGCCTCGATCTCGCGGTCCTTGGCCCGCAATTGCTCCCGCTGCGCGTGGATGCGCTCCGGCAGTTCCTCCGGCTTGCCGCGAAACTCCGCCGCGAGATCGCCGACCATCGTTTGCAGCGCACCGATGTATTCGATGGCCGGGACGCCCGCCATCGCATCGATCCGGCGCACACCGGCGGCGGAACTCTCCTCGCCGACGATCACCAGCGGCCCGATCTCGCCGGTACGCCCGACGTGCGTGCCACCACACAGCTCCCGCGAGTAGTCGCCAACACGGACGACGCGTACCGTGTCGCCGTACTTCTCGCCGAACAGTGCCATTGCCCCGCCCGCGACCGCATCGGTGTAGGCCATCGTCGTTGTCTCGACGGGCGTATCGGCCAACACCTGATCGTTGGCGATCTCCGCCACGCGCCGCAATTCGTCGCCGGTCATCGCCCCGGAGTGCGTAAAGTCGAAGCGTAGCCGGTCGGGTGCGACGAGCGAGCCTGCCTGCTTTGCGTGCTCGCCGAGGACGATATGCAGCGCCCGATGGAGCAGATGGGTCGCCGTGTGGTTGCGACGGATCGCCGCTCGCCGTGCGAAGTCCACGGCCGCCCGCACGGTATCCCCCACGCGCAGCGACCCTTCGGTGACCTGCCCACGATGCGCGACCAGCGACGTGTTGGGTCGTCGTGTGTCCACAACCGCGAAGATGCCCGCTTCGGCGGTGAGCAAGCCCGTGTCGCCGACTTGCCCGCCCGACTCGCCGTAGAAGGGGGTGCGGTCGAGGAAGACGACGACCGTTTCGCCCACCTCCGCGCCCTCGCGCGCGCCGTCATCACCGAGGATTGCGACAATCGTGGCGTCCGCCTCAGTCGTTTCGTAGCCGAGGAAAGCCGTTGCGGGCAACCCGAGCGCGCCGATCGTCTGCATGTTCGCCATCGCCGCCTTGTCGAAAGCGGCAGACGACCGGCTCTGCTCCCGCTGCGCTTCCATTGCCCATGTGAACCCCGGCTCGTCAATCGTCAGTCCCAGCTCGCCCGCGAGTTCGCGGGTCAGGTCGGGCGGGAAGCCGAAGGTGTCGTAAAGACGGAATGCCTGCTCGCCGGGGATCTCGGTCGCACCCTGCCGCTGCAACTCCTGCGCGAGCGTCCCGAACCGCCCGAGGCCCGCCTGCAAGGTGCGCCCGAAAGTCTCCTCCTCACGCTCGACGACGCGCAAAATGTGCGCCTCGCGCTCGCGCAGTTCGGGGTAGCTGCGCGTCATCTTCGCGATCACCGCGCCGACCGTCTCCGTCGCAAATGGACGCTCAATGCCGAGAAGTCGCCCCTGGCGAATCAGCCGCCGCAGGACGCGCCGCAGGACGTAGCCGCGCCCCTCATTGCTCGGCAGTACGCCGTCGCCGATCAGGAACGTCGCACCCCGGCTGTGGTCGGAAATGATCCGCAGCGCGCGATCCACCTTCGCGTCGCGACCGTAGACAACGCCCGCGAGCCCCGCCGCCTTCGCGATGATCGGCGTATGGAGATCGGTTTCATAGAACGTCGGTACATCCTGCAAGATGAGCGCGAGCCGTTCAAGTCCCATCCCCGTGTCAATGTTCTTCCGCGCGAGCGGCGTGTTCGTCCCGTTCGCGGCGCGAGAAAACTCCATGAAGACGAGGTTCCACACTTCGAGGAAGCGGTCATCCTCGCCGGGCTGGCCTTCCGGGTACGGCTTGCCGTACTGCGGGCCGCGATCCATATGCACTTCTGAACACGGGCCATTGGGGCCGATCCAACTGCTGGCAGGAGTATTGGATTCCGGTGGCCACCAGTTGTCCTCCCGCGCGTTCGCCGTGATGACGATCCGGTCGAGCGGCACGCCGATCACCTCGTGCCAGATGCTGCGGGCGTCCTCGTCGTCGGGGTAGATCGTCGGGTACATCCGCTCCGGGTCAATGCCGTAGCCGTTGGTCAGCAGGTCCCACGCGAAGGTGATCGCGTCGTGCTTGAAGTAATCCCCTACCGAGAAATTGCCGAGCATTTCGAGGAAGGTACCGTGGCTCGGATCGCCGACTTCCTCGATGTCGGGCGTGCGGAAGCACTTCTGTACCGTGACGAGGCGCGGTGCGGGCGGCTCTTCCATACCGAGAAAGAAGGGCGTGATCTGCTGCATCCCGGCAATCGTCAGCAGCGACCCCGTGTCGCTCGGCGGGATGAGCGACGCGCTCGGCAGGTGGCGGTGGCCGTGGCGGACGAAATAGTCAATGAATGTCTGGCGAATTGTCTCGCTGTCCATCGGATTCATCGGATAGTGCTCCTCGGGGAAGTTCGGAGTTCGGGGTTCGGAGTTCGAAGAAGGGATCGGGAGTTCTCCCAACATCGAACATCGAACTTCCCTTGAACGCTCATCGCATTGTAGGCGACGGCGAGCCGAACTGTCAACGAATTTCCATGTACGTACTGTCCGTACATGCCGGGGAGTACGCGCTGAGGAGGGCCGGGGGTGAGGTTCCCCCGTTGCTTTGGTACAATCGTAACATGGATACGCACGAGACACCCACGACGACGATTGATACCGACGACGAGCAGGCGATGCCTGCGATGACGGTCGTGCTCGACGACGCCTCCGGGAAGGCGCCGCGTGCCCGGCGTTCCGGTGAGCGGCACGACTACACCGACCGCCTCGGCGCACTCGCCACCACGCCCGGTGTCTACCTGATGAAGGATGCGAAAGGCACGGTGATCTACGTCGGTAAGGCGCAGTCCCTGCGGGATCGCGTCCGCTCCTACTTCGGTTCACCGCGCTCAATGACTGGCAAAACGCGCGAGTTAGTGCGCCACATCGCCGATTTCGAAGTGATTCGCACCGACACGCCCCGCGAGGCCTTGATCCTCGAAAACGAGCTGATTAAGCGGTACCAGCCCCACTACAATGTGCTGCTGAAAGACGATAAGACGTATCCGTATCTGAAAATCACCGATGAAGAATGGCCACGCGTCGTCATCACCCGGCGGGTCGCGAACGATGGCGGGCGCTACTTCGGCCCGATCACGACGGGCGGTTCGCCGCAGCGCACACTAGATTTGCTCGAACGGCTCTTCCAGTTCCGCAAATGCACGATGACGATCAAGGGCGACCAGCGGCCCTGCCTGTACTATCATCTCCACCGCTGCCTCGCCCCCTGCGCGAGCAAGACGACGCTCGCGGAGTACGAAGCGGAACTGACACGGGCGGGGTCGCTCCTGCAAGGCAAGGACGAGACGATCAAGGCGGACCTCGTCGCCAAGCGCGACGCCGCAAGCGAGGAGCTGCAATTCGAGCGTGCCCAGCGGTATCAGGAGGACATTCGCGCCCTGGAGCATGTCCTCCAGCGGCAGAAGATCGTCTCCCGCCGCGACGCCGATGCCGATGTGATCGCCCTCGCCCGCGGCGAAGGCGGCGACGCGGCGGTGCAAGTCCTCAATGTCCGCAGTCACAAGATTCACGGCACCGAACATCTGCGTCTGCTCGGCGCACGCATTGATGATAGCGACGCCGCGCTCCTGTCGTCGTTCGTCGAGCAATACTACGGCACGCAGCGGCAGGTGCCTCCCTTGCTCATCCTTCAGAAGCGACTCCTACCGGACGAACAGGGCGCGCTCGCCGATTTTCTCCGGGCACGGCGGGGTGGAAAGGTTGACATCGTCGTGCCGCAACGTGGGGAGCGCGTCCAACTCGTCACGATGACTGCTGAAAGCGCAGCGGAAAACCTTGCGCAGGATCGGTTGCGCTGGCTGACGGACGAGCAGAAGATGACCGCCGCCCTCAGCGAGTTGCAGGATGCGCTCGGACTCAGCGGCTGGCCGCGCCGGATCGAGTGCTACGACATCTCGAACACACAGGGGACGAACAGCGTCGCCAGCATGGTCGTCTTCGAGGATGCCCGCCCGAAAAAGAGCGATTACCGCAAGTTCGCCATCAAGACCGTCGAAGGCGCGAACGATTTTGCCTCGATGAACGAGGTAATCGGCCGCCGTTTCAAGCGTCTGCAAACGCCCGATGCGACCGGCGCCGCCGGGTGGTCATCGTGGCCGGACCTGATCATCGTGGACGGCGGTAAGGGACAGCTAGGCGCCGCACTCGATGCTCTGCGCGCCCTCAACCTCGACAACATCCCGATTGTCGGCCTCGCCAAGCAGAACGAGGAACTCTATCTCCCCGGTCGCAAAGACCCGGTGATCCTGCCGCGCGACGCACAGGCGTTGTATCTGGTCCAGCGGGTGCGCGACGAGGCGCATCGCTTTGCCCTCACCTATCACCGTCAGAAGCGCTCCGCAGCAGGTCTCCATTCCAGCCTCGATGATGTGCGCGGTATCGGCCCGAAACGCAAGAAACAACTGCTCACCCATTTCGGTTCGGTGAAGCAGATCAAGCAGGCCTCGCTGGACGAACTCGCGACTGCTCCGGGTATGACGCGCGAGGTCGCGGAACGGATTAAGGCTGCGCTAGGTTGAAAGCTATATCTTCATGGATATGTCACATAAACAAGACAAGCGCCTTTCTGCTACACTCATCCTCAGTAGGTGTACGTACCGCGAGGGAACATGCAGGACCAAACGAACCAAACCATCATCAACGAAAGACCAATCGGCGATGAGCCGGTGCGTGTAGCGCAGGATGAGGCTCCCCTTTCCTCAACCACGCGCCTCTCCATTGTCGTGCTGATCGCGATCAGCACACTGAGCGCGGGGTTGCTGTTCGGACTCGGCGCGCTCGCCCGCCGCGATGCGGCGCAAGGGAGCATCGCTTTCACCCTGCGTGCGGCGAATGGTTGGAAATACTGGCTACCGGGTGTCGTATTGGCTGCGATTATCGGTGCGACGATCGCGCTACTCGCGCGCCGAGATGAGCGACCGGATCTGCCGAGCGTCACCGCTGGTATCTTCCCCGCCGTTGCACTCGTCACCGGGCTGCTCGTCATCGCGGTCTATCACGACCGCCGCTGGTGGTTCGTTGCGCCAGTCGTTGTCTGGCTCGCCATCCTTATCGGGACGATTTCGCGTGCCTTGCTTGTCGAACCGGAAGGGTTCACGCGTGATGTCGCGCGCACATCGCTGACCGTCGTCACCTACGTCATCGGCTTTATTTCGCTGGCGATGATCTACATCAACAAATACCGCTCGGTCTTTTCCGCCTCCGCCGTCGCGATCATTGCCTTTTTCCTGCTCCTGCAGATGAGCGACAGCGAGCATGCCTCACTGCTTCGGCGCACCGTCTACGCTGTCGTCGGCGCACTGGTTGTCGGTCAGGTGACGTGGGTGATCAACTACTGGTCCGCGACGGGCTGGACGGGCGGCGCCTTCCTGTTGGCGGTCTTTTATCTTGTCGCCGGTTTAAGCGGTGCGCAGCTGCGTGACCGGGTGCAGGCGTTCGATGTCGTGGAGTTCGGCGGCGTGGCGCTGGTCGCCATCGCCATTGTCTCCGCCGCCGTCTGGATACAGGCATGAGGCAACAACGATGAGCGCACGACCACTCCCCAAGACCGAATATGACCTGCTTGATCTCCTTGATCGTCTGGAGTCACTGGTTGAGGACCTTGATGAACTGGCAATCCGCACCCGTGACGAGGCGGAGGAGGTTATCACCGTCATCTATGCGCGACTCGACGAACTCGAAAAGGACTGAGGATGAGAGCCGATACCATACGGGTGGTGGTGGACTTTAGCCTGCCACAGCAAGGATTAGCAGGCTAAAGCCCGCCACCACCAACTTTTCTCGCATCGTCGGTAACGAAGGACTGCCGTGGACACTCCGCACTCGTCCCACCCAGAGGGTACCCAAAGTACGCAGTCCTCATCGGGTGAGCCACTCGCCTCCCGGATGCGCCCGCGCAATCTGCGCGAATACGTCGGTCAGGAGCACCTACTCGGGCCGGGTCGGCTTTTACGGCGCGCGATCGAGCAGGATGCAGTCCGCTCGTGCATCCTTTGGGGGCCACCTGGCACCGGCAAAACGACCCTCGCACGCATCATCGCCGCAGAGTCGCGCGCGCATTTCGCGCCCCTGAGCGCGGTATCGGCGGGTGTAGCCGACCTCCGGCGTGTCGTCGCTGAGGCGCAACAGCGCCACGCGACAGGCGGGGCGCGCACGCTGCTGTTCGTGGACGAAATTCACCGCTTCAACAAAGCGCAGCAAGACGCGATCCTCCCCTACGTCGAGGACGGCACCGTCATCTTTATCGGTGCGACGACGGAGAACCCCTCCTTCGAAGTCAATGCCCCCCTCCTTTCGCGCGCCCGCGTCTTCGTCCTGCACGCACTCACGGACGAGGATATCGCCGCCATTATCGGCCATGCACTCGGCGATCCGACGCGCGGGCTTGGCGGGCACGGTATCGTCCTGACCGATGCGGGCCGGGAGACATTGGTCAATCTTGCGAACGGCGACGCGCGCTTCGCCCTCAACACACTGGAAATCGCCGCCGTCGCGGCGGAAGCGTCTGATGAAGCGGAGGGCCGTATCATCACCGATGAAACGGTGATGGAGGCGGCGCAGCGGCGCGCGGCGGTCTACGATCAGGGGGGCGACGCGCACTACGATACGATCTCCGCACTCCACAAATCGCTGCGCGACTCCGACCCCGACGCGACGCTGTATTGGATGGCCCGCATGTTGGAATCGGGCGAAGACCCGCTCTTTGTCGCCCGTCGGCTTGTGCGCGCCGCCTCGGAGGACGTCGGACTCGCTGATCCACAGGCGCTCGTCGTCGCGATGGCGGCGCAGCAGGCGGTCCACTTTATCGGCATGCCTGAAGGCGCGCTCGCCCTCGCCGAGGCCGCCGTCTATCTGGCGATTGCCCCGAAGAGCAACGCGCTCTATCGAGCCTACAAGGCGGTGCAGACCGACGTTACCGAAACGCGCAACGATCCCGTCCCACTCCATCTGCGCAATGCTCCGACGCGTTTGATGAAGAATATCGGCTACGGCAAAGGCTATCAGTACGCGCATGACGCGGCGGACGCAGTCGTCGCGCAAGAGCATCTGCCCGAAAATCTGCGTGGCCACCGCTACTACGAACCGACTGACCGCGGCGTCGAGGCGCGCATCAGCCAGCGCCTCGCGGAACGCCGCGAGCGACTCGAAGGCTTGCGGAACGAAACAGAAGGAGTCTCCTCGTGAGTGTCCCACGCACCGACCGCGCCAACGACGCGCTGCGCCCCGTCAGGATCGAAACTGGCATCGCCGCCTTCGCCGAGGGTTCCGCGCAGATCGCCTTTGGCAAGACGGAAGTGCGCTGCACTGCGAGCATCGAGAACCGCGTGCCGCCATTCCTCGTCGGCAAGGGGCAGGGGTGGGTGACCGCCGAATACGCGATGCTGCCCCGCGCGACCTTCACCCGCTCGCCCCGCGAGTCCGTCACGGGCAAGATCGGCGGACGCACGCACGAAATTCAACGCCTGATCGGGCGGTCGTTGCGGGCCGTCGTGGACCTTTCCGCGCTCGGCGAGCGCACGATTACCGTAGACTGCGATGTCCTCCAGGCAGATGCCGGCACCCGCACTGCGGCAATTACCGGCGGCTATGTCGCGCTCGTCCTCGCACTTCGGGCATTGGTTGATGGCCAGACGATCCTCCGGCCTCCGGTACGCACACCCGTCGCCGCGAGTAGTGTCGGCATCGTCGGCGGCGAAGCCCGCCTCGATTTGGAGTACCGCGAAGACAGCGCGGCGGACGTGGATGCCAATGTCGTGATGACCGGCGCGGGCGCTTTCGTCGAGGTCCAAATGACCGCCGAGCACGACACGTTCGACACGACCGCACTCAATCAAATGCTTGCCCTCGCCCAGAAGGGCATCGCGGAACTCTTCGTCTTGCAGCAGCACGCACTCGACGCCGCACGATAATCGGCTCAGTGGGATCGAACGCAGAGGACGCAGAGAGTACAAGGGCACAATTTCCTGGTGGTGGCGGACTTTAGCCTGCCGCTCTGGTGCAGGCTAAAGCCCACCACCACCGGGTTTCTCTCGCGAACTGCGTCACTCCTATCTTTTTCTCTGCGCGCTCTGCGTCCTCTGCGTTCGATCCTTCATCTACGACTCGATCACACCCTTTGAGGACGGCACGGCGTCGCCGAGGCGGGGGTCGAGTTGGGTCGCGGCATCGAGGGCGCGTCCGAACCCCTTAAAGATTGCCTCGACCTCATGGTGGGCGTTCGTGCCGTAGTGCAGCAGGACGTGGAGGTTCATCCGCGCCTCCATTGCCAGCGACAGTAGGAAATGGCGTACGAGATCCGTCTCCAGTGTGCCGACATGCGACGCGGAAAAGGCGCCCGTGAGGACGAAATACCCTCGCCCACCGAGGTCCACCGCCGTCGTGGCGAGCGCTTCGTCCATCGGCATCACCATATGCGCGGCCCGTCGGATGCCGCGCCGCTCGCCGAGCGCCTGCCCGATCGCGCGGCCCATACAAAGGCCGATGTCCTCCACCGTGTGATGACCGTCCACGTCCAGATCGCCGTTCGCCGCCACTTCCAGATCGAATAGACCGTGCCGCGCCCAGAGGGTCAGGAAATGATCGAGCGCGCCGATGCCCGTGGCGATCTCCGTTTTCCCCGTGCCGTCAATGCCGACGCTAACGACAACATGCGTTTCCGCCGTTTCGCGCTCGATCGTCCCCGTCCGTGCCTCCATGTCCATCCCTTCCCGGTGGAAAGTGGGCAGTGAGCAGTGGGCAGAAGGGATCGAATCTACTGCTCACTGCTCACTGCTCACTGCTCACTGCCCACTTTCCATCTCCCGTGCGTACCGCTGCGCGAGCAGGGTCATCCGGCGCATCAGCCGATCCGTGTCCTCTGGCTTGCCGACCGAGATGCGCACAGAGTCAGCGAGATCGGGCGATGAATACCGCCGCACGAAGATACCGTCCTCCTCCAGCCATTCCTGCAATGCCGCGCTCCCGCCGTGCAGAACATGCACGAGCAAGTAATTCGCCTTGCTCTCGAGCGGCCGGACGAAGTTTAGTTTCCGCAATGCCCGATACATCCGCAACCGTTCGAGCCGGATGCGGCGGATCGTCGAGCGGAAGTACGCCATCTCGTCGAACACCGCCCGCACGGCGACCTGCGCCGCGACATTGACGTTGTACGGTTGCTTGATCCGCCACGCTTCGTCGGCCATCCACCGTGGCATCAGCCCGTAGCCGATCCGCAGGCCGGCCAATCCCGCCCACTTCGAGAATGTCCGCAGCACAACCAGGTTGTCGAACTCGCGAATGAGCGGCGCGACAGTCCGACCACTGAATTCGAAGTACGCCTCATCCACGACGACGATCACATCGTGGCGCAACAGGCGGATGATGTCCCGCTCGCGGCACAGATTACCACTGGGGTTGTTGGGCGAGGCGAGGAAGACGAGTTTGACATCGGGGGTCAGCGCCGCCTCCATCGCATCGCTGTCGAGCGAAAAGTCCGCCTTGCGCGGGACGGCTCGCACACGAGCGCCGAACACCTCCGCGCGCGCCTGATACATGCCAAACGTCGGCGTCGGGATCAGCGCCGCCTCGCCCGGCTCGACGAAAAGCCAGAAGAGCAGGTCAATGATCTCGTCCGACCCATTGCCGACGATGATCCGCCCGGCGTCCAGCCCGGTATAGTTCGCCAAGAGCGCGCGCACGTCCCTGCTTTCAGGGTCAGGATACAAGTGGTACTGATCGAACGACGCCAGCGCCTCCTGCACCCGCAGCGGCGTGCCGTAGGGGTTTTCGTTCGCGTTAAGCCGCAGGATGCGGTCGGGCGACAGGCCGCGCCGCGCCGCCGCTACCTCGACCGGCTCGATAGTCCGGTATGGCTCGACCTTCGTGATGCTCGGACGAAGCAGGTCGCGCGGTTCAGTGATCGCGTCGCTCACGGGCGCCCCCCGACCACCGCGCCCGCGCGCATCCGCAGACGCGCCGCGCGGGCGTGCCCTTCCAGCCCTTCAGCGGCGGCAATTTCGGCGGCATCGGCGGCGAGCGCGGACGCCGCACGCGGCGCCAGCCCGACGACGCTCATCGTCCGCATAAAATCCCCCAGATGCATCGCGGATGAGAAGCGCGCCGAGCCACCCGTCGGCATGACATGGCTCGGACCCGCGACATAATCGCCGAGTACTTCCGGGCTTGCCTCGCCGAGGAAGATACCGCCCGCGTTCTCGACCAACCCGATATACTGCCACGGCTCCCGCACCAGCAGGCAGAGATGTTCCGGCGCGTAGGCATTTGCCAGTTCGATGGCCTGTTCAATCGTCGGTACGATAACCGCGCCGCCATTGGCATCCAGCGCAGCGCGGACGACCTCGGCGCGGGGCAGGTCGGAAAGTTGGCGCGTCACCTCCGCATCCACTGCCGCCGCGAGGGACGCATCAGTCGTTAGCAGGATAGCGGACGACGTTTCGCCGTGTTCCGCCTGCGCGATCAGGTCCGCCGCCGCGCACGCGGGGTCGGCGTGCTTGTCGGCGATCACGACCGTTTCGGTCGGCCCGGCGATCTGGTCAATTGCGACCGCGCCGAAGACGTACCGCTTCGCCGCACTGACGAACGGGTTGCCCGGCCCGACGATCTTATCCACTCGTGGCACTGATTCTGTCCCATACGCGAGGGCGGCGATTGCCTGCGCACCGCCAATCGTGAAGACGCGATCAACCCCCGCAATTGCGGCGGCGGCGAGGATCACATCGGCGACCCCTGCTGGGTGCGGCGGTGTCGTAATGACGATCTCGCGCACCCCCGCCACTCGCGCCGGGATCGCCGACATCAGGAGCGTCGAGGGATAGGCGGCAGTGCCACCCGGCACGTAAATGCCGACGCGTGCGAGCGGGCGAACGATCTGGCCGAGTGCGCCATCCGGCGTGATCCACTGCCATCCTTCGTGCCGTTCATGCTCGTGAAAGGCCCGAATCCGCGCCGCCGCCCGCTCCAGCGCCCCCCGGAGCGGGGGGGCAATCCGCGCGGATGCCGCGTCAAGGTCGGCCTGTGGTGTCTCGAACATCGTCAGTTCCACGCCATCAATGCGCGTGGAGTAATCGCGTACGGCCGCATCTCCCCGTGCGGCGACCGCCAAACAAATCTCCTCCGCCACCGCCGCTGCGGTCAGGTCGCGCCCGAAAACGCGCCGAATGCCCGCCTGGATATGCGGCGGGAGCGGCGCTTCCATCGCTGGCGCGCGGTGGAGAATCGTCCGCCGCGCCTCGGCGACATCGGTGAAGATGCGCATCACGGCACCAACTCCTGCGGCAAGCCGAGCGTGTCGAGCATCGCGGCATAGGCCTGCGATACCGGCTCGAAGACGTATTCCGGCGCCCCGACCGTGATGCCGCCACTGCCCGCGCGCCGCAAATGGTCAATCGCCGGGAGCAGCAACCCTTCCTCGACAACCAGGCTGACGGCGTACCACCCTGTCTCCAACGCGGTGATCACCGGCCCGGTGGCCGCGCTCGGCAGAATCGGCGTTTTGGGAAAGACCGGCGCGACGGTCGGGCCGAGCGTGCCTGCGGTTTCCACTTGCTGGATCACATGTGTCGCCACCTCGGCAGCGCTGTCGCCGCGCACATTCGCGGTCAGCGTCCGGTAGCGTCGGCTGCGCAGGTGCGCTTCCGCGAATTCCATGATGTGGCGCAGTTGCTGCCGTTTCGTGGGCGACGCGCGGAGTTGGCGACGGTTGCCGATCAGGCAGGCTTGTGTCTCCATAATCGTCCCGCCGGCGACCTCCTTCAGCCGGTTGTCGCGCAGCGTCGTCCCCGTCTCCGTCCGGTCGGCGACGATGTCCGCAGTATCAATCGCCGGAGCCGCCTCCAAGCCACCCTCGCCCTCGATCACGACGAAATAGGTGATGCCGCGTGCATAAAGAAAATCCTTGACGAGATTCGGCGAATCCGTGATGACGCGCAGGGTCCGTCCGCGCGCCCGGAAATCGGCGGCGAGGTCGGCGAGGTCCGCAATCGTCGTGATGTCCACCCACGCTTCCGGCACCTCGATCACGAACCGGCAACGGCTGAACCCGAGATCGGGCATCAGCACCAGCACCGATTCGTTGTCATCCTGATGCTCGGCGACGAAATCCAGCCCCGTGATCCCAACATCCGCGAGGCCGGTTTCAACCTTCGTGACGATGTCCGACGCGCGTTGAAAGAGCACCGACACATCGGGAATGCCGCGCAATGTCCCAACATATTGCCGCGCGTTCGGGCGGCGAACTGGGAAGCCGACACGGTCAAAAAACAACCGCGT
>JALYXG010000029.1 GCA_030947205.1 Chloroflexota bacterium | reverse complement strand
TGCCGCTCGGTGATCGCCGCGATGTCATCGAGCGCCGGGACACGCTTCACGGTGTATCCCGCCTCCTGGAGCGACACGATCTGCCGCGCAAACGCCGCCAGCCCTTCCGGCGATGCCTGCGCGAGATACGCCCCATCCGGCACACCGAGGACGGGCTTTCCGCTCGCCGTCGCCGGTTTCCAGTCGTGACACAGCACGGAGGCGGCAATTTCCATCCCCGCGACATCCTGCGTGAACAGCCCGACGTGATCCACGGACTGCGAGTAGTAGACGATCCCGGCGGTCGGGATGCGGTCGTAGGTCGGCTTAAACCCGACGACACCGCAGAACGCGGCGGGGCGAATCACCGAGCCGACCGTCTGGCTACCGAGCGCCAGTTGGCAGAACCCCGCCGCGACCGCCGCCGCCGATCCGCTGGACGATCCGCCCGGCGTGTGGCCGAGGTTATGCGGGTTGCGCGTGCCGTTCTGCTCGAAGCCGGCGAACTCGGTCGTCACCGTCTTGCCGAGGATCAGCGCCCCGGCGTCCCGCAGCAGCCCGACGACCGCCGCCTCCGACCCCGCGAACAGTTCCGGCGGCACCGCCGACCCCGCGCGCGTCACGAACCCCTCGACATGGTAGATGTCCTTCACCCCGACAAGCACACCAAAGAGCGGCGGACGCGACGCCGGATCGGGCCACCGCCGCTCCAGTTCTTCCGCCTCGCCCAGCAATCGCCTGCGCCGGTTCGCTTCCGGCAGCAGCGCGTGAACCTCCGCATCGGCGGATTCCAGCCACGCGCACTTCTCATTGATGTACTGATCGAGCGGCAACGCGCCGGAACGCAAATCGGCGGCGGCAGTGGCAAGCGGAGCGGGCGCAACATACATTCCGCATTTTCCTTCGATTCGAGTAACGAATAAACAGTCAGCGACGTTATAACATGATACAGTGATTCCTGATCGCTATTGGAGGGGAGGATAATAGGTGGCGCGACACAGACACCAAGGAATTCTCGGAGCAATCGTACAAGTACAGAATGATGCTAACAAGCGACGAGCCGCGCAAATGCGTGCGGACGCCCAGCGTATGCGTTCAGTGGTAGCCGCACAACGGCAAGCTGAACAAGCGCGACGCACATACGAGCGGTCACAGAAAGTCGATGAGCGAGAACGGCATCGTCTCTACGTTGAAGACCGGATCGCCGAGACGGATGCGCTCAATGAGGATCGGGCGCAAGAACTCGCGGCTCTTTCCACGATACTACTACCCACGATTTCGTACGGTTATGCCTTCAACGTACACTCGCTGAAACAGCCTCTCGAACTTCCGGCGTTCAATCCGGGACCAGTTGCTACGGCGTTACCGCAGCCTGTGTCGCAGCAGTTCATACCCACTAATCTCAGTCCGCTGCAAAGAATGCTTCCGGGCGCCAAGGAGCGTCATACACAAGCATTTGCAGACGGATATCGGCGATACGAATACGCATATGCGATGTATCAACACCAGGAATATGTCCGTCAATGCCAGCTCGCTGAACTCTGGAACGAGCACGAGGCGCGCAGTGCAGCAGCCCACAGGGAAAGTACCGCGCAACATGCAGAGATTGACAAGTGGGAACGAGAGATTCGTGCCGGTATCCCGTCTGCGGTCGCAGACTATTTCGCAACCGTAATTGACGTAGAAGTCTTCCCCGAAGAGTTCCCGAATACAGCCGAAGTCTGGTATGTTCCCTCCACGAAGGAATTGGTCGTCGAGTACGATTTACCGCCACTTTCTACTATCCCGGAAATAAATGCGTTCCGCTATATCAAGGCGCGCGATGATGTCACCGAAGGACGCTTTTCGCCTGCTCAACGTGCGGCTCTCTATCAGTCCGTCGTTGCACAAGTCACACTATCTCTGCTCCACATCGTCACAAACGCCGATCAATACGGCCTTGTCGATGTGATTGTCTTCAGTGGATATGCCGATGCGATTGACCGGACAAGCGGACGGCCGATTCGGGCATGTCTTGTTTCTGTCCGGGCCGAGAAACTAATGATTCAACAGCTCGATCTCGCGCGGGTTGACCCCATTGCGTGTCTTAAACGATTCCGTGCTGCCCTTTCAAACAACATGGCGGAAGCAGCGCAAGTAAAGCCACTACTCACTGTAAAGGATGCGCAACCGTATGTGGGCGACGGGCGAGAGCATGCACCTGGCGTCGCCACCTCGGATAATTTAATGGACCTGCCACCGCTCGCGTTTGAACAACTCGTCGCAGCGCTCTTCCGAAAGATGGGCTTGGAGACTGAGCTTACAAAGGCATCTCATGATGGTGGGATTGACTGCATTGCATATGACCGCCGCCCCGTATTGGGAGGAGAACTCGTCATACAAGTCAAACGCTACCGACACACTGTCCCTGTCAGCGTCGTACGCGATCTATTTGGAGCGGTGCAGGACCGCCGTGCGATGAAAGGCATTCTCGTGACCACGAGCGGATACGGAAGCGATTCATACAAATTCGCTGCCGATAAGTCGCTGCAACTGATAGATGGACCAACCTTGTTAAATCTGCTGACCGAGCATATGGGTATGTCGGCGAGAATTGCTATGCCCGACGAGTCAGCGAGGATGACAGCGTAATAGCACGCAACAGAAAGAGGGAGGGGCAGTCGTAGTGTGTGACCGCCCCTCCCTCTTTCTCGCGTTTATACGTCGAGGACTTGGACCTCGCGGGCATGGGTCTGGATGAAGCGGCGGCGGGGCGGGACATCCTGGCCCATCAGCATGTCGAAGGTCTCGTCGGCGCGGACGGCGTC
>JALYXG010000017.1 GCA_030947205.1 Chloroflexota bacterium | reverse complement strand
ACGCCCGCGATGGCTTCCTCCATGCCCGCCTGTGCGGGATTGAGCAGGATCAGTTCCGGCGCGCTGCCGAACCGCTCCTGATAGCGCTCCATTGCCGCCTCCACTTTGGCACGGAGCGGGCGCTTTCGATCATTGTCGAACCAAATCAAGAACATCACGAACCTCCTTCGCGCAGTACGGACTGACGCCAGTATACCAGAACATCCGTTCGACTTGCAAGAAATGCACTGTACGTGCAAAATGAACGTACTAGGAATTCCAGCCCGTGATTACGCGTGGCCGGAAAACATGTGGATAACTGCCCCGCAAATGGGGATAATCCGTGGACGATGTGGGTAAAACTGTACGTACATTGCGGAGAACGCCTACTGGGCATTGGATAGATTGAATATGACCGGGGAAGTATGAGCAAGCGCCAAATAGCCGGACCAGACGAATTACCGCCTGAAGACGCGCCACTGGCTGCGGGCCATATCCCGGTCCTGCGAGCAGCGTCAGTCGCGCTGCTCGCGCCCATGACGGGTACGACGATGATTGACGGGACGTTCGGCGGCGGCGGCCACACGCGGGCGCTCCTCGACGCCTCCGCGCCGGATGGTCGCGTCCTCGCGCTCGATGCAGACCCGGAGGCGATCGCGCGCGGTCGGGTGATGCAGGCGGAATTCGGCGACCGTCTGATGCTGCGGCACGCCAACTTCGCGCGGATGACCGGGGCGGCGGCGGCGGTTGGCTGGGAACCAGGGACGCTCGCGACGATTCTCCTCGATCTCGGTTTGTCCTCATTCCAACTTGCCACTGCGGAGCGCGGCTTCTCCTTTATGCACAACGGCCCGCTCGACATGCGTTTCGACACCACCGGCGGTCTGTCCGCCGTCGAGATCGTCAATACATGGGACGAGACGGCGATGGCCGATCTGTTCTGGGCCTACGGCGAGGAACCGGCGTCGCGTCGCGTCGCGCGCGTGATCGTGCAGCGCCGCGCCGATCGCCCATTCGCGACGACGCTCCAACTCGCGGACGCGGTGGTCGGCGCGAAGGGGGGGCGGCGCGGGCGTATTCACCCAGCGACGCAGGTCTTCCAGGCGCTCCGCATCGTCGTCAACGACGAAGTCGGCGTGCTGGAGCAGGCGCTGATCGCCGCGCGCGACCTGCTGCGCCCCGGTGGGCGGCTCGCCGTCATCTCCTTCCATTCGCTGGAAGACCGGGCGGTCAAACTCTTCTTTCGCCACGAGGCGAGCGCGACCGAGCCGGACATGCTGCCGCGCTCGGTGCCCGTGCAACCGGTGGCGCGGACGCCGATTTTGCGCATCCTCACGCCGCGCCCGGTCGTGCCGGACGCTGAGGAAATTGCCGCCAATCCCCGCGCCCGCAGCGCGAAGTTGCGCGTCGCCGAAAAGCGCGTGCCGGATGGAGGAACGTGATGCTCTTCCCCGCCCGGCAGCGCGCGACCGTCACGCGCCTTCCCGTACGGATGGCGGTGCCGATGGCGGGCGCCGCATCCACGCCCCTCGGCGCGCGCATCGCCATCGGCGCGCAGGGGTTGCTGACGCACGCGCGCACGGACGCCGTGCGGCGGATCGTCGTCTGGCTGTTGGTGACGATGTGCGTCGGCGTGCTGGGGCTGGCGTATCTGCTGGAAACAAGCCACGTCGCCTCGCTCGCCAGCGAGCGCGCGACGCTCGAAGAAGAGACCGCGAAAGCGCGCGACGCGAATGCCCGACTCGCCGCGCAAGCCGCCGGGTTCCAGACACTGAGTCGTGCGGACAGTACCGCGCGCGATCAAGGGTTGCGACCCGCGCCGCCGAATAGCATCGTCTACCTTGCGCTGCCCGATGTGCCGGATGCGCCGCCGACCGCGACGGTCGCGCCACCGCCTCGGCCTGGCCTTCGTCAGCGCATTGCCAACGCGCTCGCGGGCCGCGGACACGCCGAGAACACGGGACCAACCGCGACTGCGACACCGGGGGCGAAGCCATGACCAAAGGGGTGATTTCCGGGTGGCGGATCATGTCGCTCTTCTGCGTCTTTGCGCTGATCACAAGCGCGATTGGCTGGCGGCTCGTCTCCTTTCAGGTCGTCGGCAGTGAGCGCTTGCAGTCGCAGGGGCGGGATTTCCGCGTTCAGGAGCAGACCTTGCTGCCGCGACGCGGGTTGATCCGCGACCGGGGCGGCCTCGTCCTCGCGACGAATATCCCCTCGACGGATATCTACGTGACGCCTAAGAAACTGACGGATCGGGATCGCGTCAGGCTGGCACAGGAACTGTCCGCGATCCTCACGATCCCGCTCGACACGATCTATGCCCGCGTCAACAACACGGATGTCGAGTGGTCGCTCGTCGCGCGGCAGCTCGATGACCCAACGGTCGCCGCGATCAAGGCGCGTTTCCTGCCGAAGGAGCACCCCGAGATCGTCTACCAGGAAGTGCCGAAACGCACTTACCCGAACGGGCCGTTTCTTTCGCCGCTACTCGGTTTCACGAATGCCGGTGGGATGGGCGTGTATGGCGTCGAAGGGCGGTACAACGACCTGGTCGGCGGGGAGCCGGGTATCCTCGTTGCGGAAACCGATGTCGCGCGCCAGCCGCTTGCCTTCGGGCAGCAGCAATATCGCGCGCCAGTCGAGGGGGCCGATCTTTCGCTGACGATTGACGCCGCGATCCAGCGAATGGCCGAGGACGAACTGACACGGACGATCAGCGAGCAGGGGGCGCTCGGCGGCACCATCCTCGTGATGGACCCGAACACGGGTGCGATCCTCGCCTCCGCTTCCGCGCCCTCGTACGACCCGAACGCGTTCAACCGCGCGGACCCGCAGAGTTACCTCAACCCCGCCGTCAGCGCGACCTACGAACCGGGCAGCACATTCAAGATTTTCACGATGGCGGCCGGGTTGCAGACGGGTGGCATCACGCCGCAAACGACGCTCGTTGACAACGGTTTCATCAAGGTAGACCCGGACACGCTTTACAATCTTGACCACAAGGCGTGGGGACCGGAAACGATGGAGCAAGTATTGGAGCGCTCGTCGAATGTCGGGGCGTCGTATATCGCCAAGCGCACGGGTAAAGAGAATTTTTACTCGATGCTCAGGCAGTTCGGGATGGGCCAAAAGACCGGTGTGGACCTCGACGGTGAAGAGATCGGCATCGTCCGCTGGCCCGATAATCCGACGACGATCTGGAATCCGATTGATCTCTATACGAACTCGTTCGGCCAGGGACTGACCGTCACGCCGCTGCAAATGGTCACGGCGGCCTCGGCGATTGCCAACGGCGGTACACTCTACACGCCGTACGTCGTCGGCCGCATCGAGCGGCACGGCGATCTCGTGCAGGATCACCGCCCCCAGCCCGCCCGGCAGGTGATTAGCCCGGAAGTCGCGGCGACGGTGCGCCAGATGATGACCGAGGCGACACACAAGGCTTTGGCGGACAAGGTGAACCTGCCGGGGTATGATATTGCCGCGAAGACGGGGACGGCGCAGATCCCCGACCCGAAGACCGGCAGATACGTGGAGGACAAAACCATCGCCTCGATCATCTCCTTTTTCCCCGCCAACAAGCCACTATTCACCGTGCTCGTCAAGATAGACCAACCAAAAAAGAACTCGCTCGGTGGCGATGTCGCGGCGCCCGCGCTCGGCAGGCTGGCGGGCGAGTTGCTGCGCTATGCGGGCGTCCCGCCTGCGCCCACAACGAGGAAGCCATGATTCGCCTGCGCGACGTGCTGACCGGCACGCGCGGGACGCTCGGCGGGGGCGCGGCGTTCCCGCCCGATTTTCTTTTCCGCGCAGTCGTGATTGATTCGCGCCAGGTGACGAAGGGCGCACTCTTTTTCGCGCTGCCCGGTACGACGACCGATGGACATGCTTTCATCGGCCAGGCGGCGGAGCGCGGCGCGGCCTGCGCGGTCGTGCGCGCCGACTGGTTCGCGGGCCTGACTGCGGCGGGCGCCGCGCCACCGATCCCCGTGATTGCCGTCCCCGAAACGCTGGCCGCGCTGCAAGACCTCGCTTCGTGGTGGCGCTCGCTCTATCCGGTGCCGCTCGTCGGCGTGACCGGCAGCGTCGGCAAGACGAGCACGAAAGAACTGATCGCGACGGTACTCGGTCGGCGGTTCCGCGTGCTGCGCAATCCGGGCAACTTAAACGCGATCACCGGTATGCCGCTCGCCATCCTCGGCCTGACGCCGGATGTACAGGTGGCGGTCGTCGAGATGGGGCTATACGACGCGGGCGACATCGCAACGATGGTGAAGATCGCCCGCCCGCAGATCGGCGTCGTCACGAATGTCGGCGTTTCCCACGCGGAACGGCTTGGCTCGCAGGAAGCCTTGATCGCCAACAAGGGCGATCTCCCGGCCGGGTTGCCGCCCGACGGCTACGCGATCCTCAATGGCGACGACGCGAATGTGCGCGGTATGCGGTCGCGCACGGCGGCGCACGTCATCACCTACGGCCTGGATGACGGCAACGACATTCGGGCCTCGGATGTCGAGAGCGAGGGGCTGTCCGGTATCGCCTTTCGGTTGATGCTGCCCGGCGAACGCCCGGTGCGCGTGCGGTTACCGCTGCTGGGGCGGCACAGTGTACATACGGCGCTCGCCGCGACGGGTGTGGCGCGGGCGCTCGGTCTCGCACTGGACGACATTCTGGCGGGCCTTCAGGGCGAGCAGACGCAGTTGCGTCTGTATACCGTGCCGGGGCCGAACGGTGCGACGCTGATAGACGATTCGTACAACAGTAGTCCACAGTCCACGCTCGCGGCGTTCAATCTGCTCGAAGAACTCGACGCCTCCCGCCGGATCGCCGTGCTGGCGGACATGCTGGAACTGGGCGTCTACGAGGTCGAGGGGCATACGCAGGTCGGGCAGCGTGCCGCTGACGTAGTGGACCGGCTTTACACCTTCGGCAATCGCAGCAGGGTCACGGCGGACGCGGCGGTGACGGCCGGGATGGCGAAGAACGCGGTCGTTGCCTTTTCGCCGGACAGCAAGGACGCACTCGCCCGCCAGTTACACGCCGACTTGCGCCCCGGCGATGTCGTGCTCATCAAGGGGTCGCGCGGGATGCACATGGAAGAACTGGTTGACGCACTACGCACCCAAATAACGGCGGGAACTGGGGCCACCTCGACCGACACGGCGAGCACGATGACCGATCCGGGCGGTTCGCGATGACAACACCGATGCTCGCCCTCGTTCTTCTCCTGCGGACGGAGGTTTTGCCGACTCAGCCGCGGGCGAATCTCGCCGCGTCGCTGGCCCTCAGTGCGGTCGCCTTCGTGATGACCGTGGTGATCGGCCGGCCGATCATCGCGACGCTCAAGCGGCACAAGATTGGCAAGCGCATCCGCGTCGAGGGGCCGGAAAGCCACCTCATCAAGATGGGCACGCCGACGATGGGCGGTATCATGATCGCGACGAGCGTCGTCGTGCTCACGGCGATCTTCAACCTCGCGGGGCGGCTCTCGATGCTGCTGCCGCTCGGCGTGCTGCTCGCCTGCGGTGTGCTTGGCGCGGTGGACGACATGCTCAATCTCGTCGGCGGCACGCGCACCGGGCTGACCGCACGGTTCAAATTCGCCTGGCTTTTTCTGTTCGCGGCGGTCGCGGCATGGGTGCTCTACGGCCCGCTCGGCCTGCACAATATGTTCGTCCCGTTCGTCGGCAAATTCGACATCGGCATCGTCTATTTCCCGATCGCACTAGTGAGCATCATGGGCTTCGCGCACGCCGTCAATCTGACGGACGGCCTGGACGCGCTCGCGGGCGGCACGGCGGCGATTGCGTACATCGTCTACGGGATCATCGGCTATTTGCAGGGGCAATTGCAGGTTGTGACCTTCTGCTTCACGATGGTCGGCGCGCTGATCGGCTTCCTTTGGTACAACGCGCATCCGGCGCAGGTCTTCATGGGCGATACCGGGTCGCTCGCCATCGGCGCGGGGCTGGCGGTCGCCGCATTCCAGACCGGCCAGTGGCTGATCCTCCCGATTGTTGGTCTGGTCTTTGTCGTTGTGACGCTTTCTGTGATGTTGCAGGTGGGCTACTTCAAACTCTCGCACGGCAAGCGTATTTTCAAGAAAGCGCCGATCCATCACCATTTTGAACTGATCGGCTGGTCGGAAACGCAGGTGCAGATGCGTTTCTGGCTGGTCGGGATCGCGGCGGGGATGCTCGGCATCGCGCTCGCATTGTCGTAGGGGACGAGGCAATGGCGGATCGAAGGGAAACGACAACTTTCCGAGGGAAGCGCGCTTTGCTGATTGGCCTCGGGCTGCACGAGGGCGGTGCGGGCGTCGTCCGTTTCCTGGTCCGCGCGGGGGCGGACGTGACCGTGACCGACCGGCGCGATGCGGCGGCGCTCGACGCGGCGATCCGCTCGCTGGACGGATTGCCCGTCACCTATCGGCTCGGCGGGCACGAAGGTATTCGGGTGCGCGACTACGACCTCGTCGTGCGCAATCCCGCCGTCCCGACGGACGCTCCGCTTCTGATGGAAGCGCGGGCGGCGGGCATCCCGGTCGAGATGGAGATGACGCTCTTCCTCGCCGCCTGCCCCGCGCCAGTCATCGGTGTGACGGGGACGAAGGGCAAGACGACGACCGCGCTCTGGATCGGGCACATCCTCCGGCAATGGAAACCGGAGACGGTGATCGCCGGGAACATGGGCATCTCCGCGCTCGATGCACTCCCCGCGATTGCGCCAAAAACGCCGGTGGTACTGGAACTCTCGTCATTCCAACTCGAAGCGACGGGCGAGCACGGTTTGAGTCCACATATCGCCGTACTCACCAATCTTTCGACCGATCACCTCGACCGCTACCCGAACCCCCAAGCGTATTGGGACGCGAAGTGGGCCATCGCGCGCTACCAGACGGCGGGGGATACGCTGATCCTCCCTGCCTGGGGCGAGGATGACACGCGCGACGATCCCGGTTTGGCGTTTCTTGCCGCGCGTGTCGGGACAGCGGCGGCGCAGATCGTGCCGTTCGGCGCGCTCCCGCCCGCGAGCGGATACCCGCCCGGTTCCTGGTGGGACGAAGGAACCGACACGCTCATCTGGACGGGGGGCACGGGCACGTTCCCGGTCGGGCGCGGGGGCGACCTTGCGCTACCGGGGGCACACAACCGGATCAATGCCGCCGCCGCCGCCGCCGCCGCGTTCGCCTGGGGCGCGCCCGTTGATGCGGTACGCGAAGGGTTACGCACCTTCCGGGGCGTGCCGCATCGCTACGAGGACCTCGGCGCGATTGACGGCGTGCGCTACATCAACGACACCGCCGCGACCGCACCGGCAGCGGCAATCGCCGCCCTGCACACGACGCCGGGACCGGTGATCCTGCTCGCGGGCGGGTCGGACAAAGGACTCGACTTCACTGCCCTGGCGGATGCGATGCTCGGTGCGAAGGCGATCATTTTGTTCGATGGCCGGGTGCCGACGCCGCTCGCCGCGCTGCTCAAGGCGCGCGGCTATGCCGGGCCGGTCATCGGCCCGGTGGGGAACATGGACGATGCCGTTGCGCAGGCGGTCGCGCTCGCCGTGCCGGGCGACACAGTGCTGCTCTCACCGGGGGCGGCGTCGTTCGGCGTTTTTCAGAACGAATTCGATCGCGGGGATCAGTTCCGCGTCGCCATCGCGCGGTTGCGACGAGAAGCGGAGGCGCGCTGATGGCGGTCGAGCGGATTTCTTTGCACGGCGTGCGGACGTCCGCGCGTCCCGTGCCGCCCACGCCCGCCGCGCCGCAGGGCCAGGTGGACACGGTACTCGTCGGCACGCTGATCGTGCTCGCCTCACTCGGCATGCTGGTGCTCTTCAGTGCGTCATACGCGGTCGGTATCCGCGACACAGGCGACGGCCTGTATTTCCTCAAGCGGCAACTTTCATCCGCCCTCCTGGGCATTGTGGCGTTGCTGATTACCTCACGGGTGGACTATCACTTCTGGCGGCGGCTCTCCGTGCCGGCGATGATCGGGACGGCGCTGTTGCTCCTCGCCGTCCTGCCGCTCGGGCGGACGGTCTTCGGCGCGCGCCGCTGGTTCGACCTCGGGCCGGTGCAGGTGCAGCCGAGCGAGATCATGAAGTTCGTCCTCATCCTCTACATGGCCGATCTGCTCGACCGGAAGGGGAGCCGGATTCGCCACTTCCTCAACGGCGCGATCCCCTTTGCGATCATCCTCGGCGCGATCCTCTTCCTCGTCATGCTCGAACCCGATCTCGGCACCGCAACGGTACTCGCCGTCATTGGTCTCAGCGTATTCCTGGTCGCCGGGGCAGATATCCGACAACTCGGACTGTTCCTGATGAGCGGTGTCGGCGCGTTCGCGCTGCTCGCGTTCACCGCGCCATATCGGCGCGAGCGGTTGCTGCTCTTTTTGCACCCGGAGCGCGATCTGCGCGATGCGGGCTGGCAACTCTGGCAGGCGCGGATCGCCCTCGGCGACGGCGGCATCTTCGGCCTCGGCCTCGGCGCGTCGCGGCAGAAATTCAGCTGGCTTCCGGCGGCGCATACCGACGCGATTTTCGCGGTAATCGGCGAGGAACTCGGCCTCGTCGGCTGTGCCATCGTGATCGGGTTGTTCGCGGCGATGGCGGTACGCGGTTACCGCACGGCAATGCACGCACCGGATCGTTTCGGCGCGATCATGGCGACGGGGATTACAACCTGGCTGGTCTTTCAGGCGGTGATCAATATCGGTGGCGTGACGACGGCGATCCCGTTCACCGGCGTGCCGCTGCCGCTCTTTTCGTACGGCGGCTCGTCTCTCGCGGTGACGCTCGGTGCGCTCGGCGTCTTGATTAGCATTTCCCGCACGACGCGCGTACCCGCACGCGTGCGACGTCGTGCGCCACAGACGGACGGAAACAGCGATGAGTGAGACGATGCGCGCCGATGTCGTCCTGCCCCTCGTCGGGTCGGCGGTCCACTTCGTCGGGATCGGCGGTGCGGGGATGATCGGGTTGGCGCGCATCCTGCTCGCCCAGGGGTATCGTGTCACCGGATCGGATCGCGGCGACTCGCCCGGCCTGGCGACGCTGCGCGAACTCGGCGCAACGGTGCATGTCGGCCACGACGCCACGTATGTCGGCGATGCCGCGCTTGTCGTCATCTCGGCGGCGGTGCGCGACGAGAATGTCGAGGTGGCGGCGGCGCGGGCGCGCGGCGTCCCGATCGTCAAGCGGGCCGCACTGCTCGGCGCGCTCGCGAATGCGCGCCGCTGCATCGCCGTGGCGGGGTCGCACGGCAAGAGTACGACGAGCGGCATGATCGCCTACATCCTTAGCGCGCTCGGTCACGATCCGCTCTTTGTCGTCGGCGCGGAGGTGCGCGACCTCGGCACGAGCGCGCGCAACGGCGCAGGCCCACTCGCCGTCGTGGAGGCGGACGAATACGATTACTCGTTCCTCCACCTCACACCCGATATCGCGGTGATCACGAACATCGAGCATGACCACCCGGACATTTTTCCGACCGTTGACGCCTATCTTGCCGCGTTCGCCCGTTTCGCCGGACAAACACGAGACGGTGGGACGATCATCATCGGCAGCGACGATCCCAACGCGGTAACGATCACGGCAACGATGGCCGTGCAGACGGTGGGTGCCGGGCCGACAGCGGATTGGCGGATCATCGCGGAGGCGGACGGCACGGTAACATTGACCCATCGTGGCACACGGATTGGCCGCACGACGCTGACGGTGGCGGGCGAGCACAATGCGCGAAATGCGGCGATGGCCGTCGCGGCGTGCGCGGCGGTCGGTGTGGACGCTGACGAAGCCCTGCGCGTTGTCGCCGCCTATCGGGGCGTTGGGCGGCGATTCGAGGTCGTCGGTGAGACGGACGGCGTCACCGTCATAGATGATTACGCGCATCACCCGACCGAGGTGCGGGCAACGCTCGCGGCAGCGCGGACGCGCTATCCGGGGCGGCGGATTGTCGCGGTCTTCCAGCCGCACACGTTCAGTCGCTCGATTCTCTATGCGGCGGAGTTTGCTGCGGCATTGTCGGACGCCGATGTCGCGTTCGTCACGGACATCTACGCGGCGCGGGAACCGGACCCCGGCACGATCGACGCGCGCGACATTGCTACTGCGGTCACAGGCGGGTGCGGGATCGCGAGCGGCGATCTCGCGGCGACGGTGGCACGAATCATGTCTGCCGTGAAGCCGGGCGATGTCGGCCTGACCCTTGGTGCGGGCGACATCACGACCGTCGGGCCACAGGTTTTGCGACTGCTGCAATCTAGCGGGGTGGCGCGATGACGGCGGGAGTGCATGTGGGCAATCGAGCGGCGATCAAAGCAAATGAGCCGCTGTGGCGGCACACGACACTGCACGTCGGCGGCCCGGCCGATTGGTTCCTCAAGATTGGCGCGGCGGATGGCGACGAACCGCTCCGCGACGCCCTTCGCTGGGCGCACGCGGAAGGGATCGCGGTGACGGTGATCGGCGGCGGCAGCAATGTCCTCGCGGCGGATGCGGGCGTGAACGGCCTTGTCATCAAACTGTTGACGCCGCGACCTGCGATCCACGTTGACACGAACGACCCCGCTGCGCCGATTGTCACCGGGCACGCGGGGATGCTGATGTCCGGGTTTGCGGAGGCGTGCGGCGAACGCGGGCTGGCGGGGCTGGAATGGGCCGTCGGCCTGCCGGGGACGCTCGGCGGCGCGGTTGCCAACAACGCGGGCGCGCACGGCGCGGAGATGAGCGCGGCCTTCCTCGATGCGACGCTGATCCGGTACGACGGAACGCCGCAAACGGTCACGGCGGACGATATGGCCTATGCGTACCGACATAGCGCGATCAAGGACGGCACGATTCCCGGCGTCCTGACGACGATCAGCGTGCGCCTCACGCCGGGCGACCCCGCCGAACTCCGCGCGCGGGCAACTGAATATCACGATTGGCGCAAGACGGCCCAGCCGCAGGCGGCCTCGGCGGGTTCGATGTTCCAGAACCCACCCGGCGACGCGGCGGGGCGGCTGATCGAGGCGTGCGGCTTGAAGGGCCACACGATCGGGCAGGCGCAGGTCTCGCCCGTCCACGCGAACTTCATCGTCAATCTGGGCAAAGCGACGGCGGCGGAGGTGCTGGCGGTCGGCGATCATTGCCGTGCTTGTGTCGAAGCACGGTTCGGTATCGAACTCCACTACGAAGTGCAGCGTATCGGCCGGTGGGATGCACGGGAGACGGGGAAATCATGACCAACGAGCGACCGGCGCGGGGCGGCCGGAAACTTCGGGTCGGCGTCCTGTTTGGTGGGCAATCGAGCGAGCACGCCGTCTCGCTGGCGTCCGCGCAGTCCGTGATCGCCGCCCTTGACCCGGATGCCTACGAGATCGTCCCGATCGGCATCACGCGGCAGGGGCAATGGCTGGCGAGCGGCGATCCGATGCGCGACCTGCTCGCGGCGGGCGGGCAACTGACCGAAAAGCCGCCGGAGACCACAGCGGCATCGAACGCGATCTCGATCATTCCTGCTGCCCGCGATACGGCGCTGACGGCGGGGCCGGAAGGCGCATCGCGCGAGCTCCATCGCCTCGATGTCGTCTTCCCCGTGTTGCACGGGCCGTTCGGTGAAGATGGCACGGTGCAGGGCTTCCTCGAACTCGCGGACATCGCCTATGTCGGTTCCGGCGTGCGTGGCTCGGCGGCGGGGATGGACAAGGCGATGATGAAAGCGCTCTTCCGCGACGCGGGGTTGCCAACACCGCGTACGCAACTCGTCCGCGAATCGGAGTGGGAACACGCGCCCGGCGATGTCATCCGGCGGCTCGTTGCGGCGGTTGGGCTGCCGTGCTTCATTAAACCGGCCAATATGGGTTCGAGCGTCGGCGTGTCGAAGGCGGAAACGGAAGGCGATATTCCTAACGCACTCATCGAGGCGTTCCGTTTTGATGTGGACGGGCGGGTCGTCGTCGAAGAAACAATTGTCGGCAGGGAAGTCGAGTGCAGCGTTCTCGGCAACGAGGACCCGCAGGCGTCGGCGGTCGGCGAGATCATCGTGCAGGGGCATGCATTCTACGACTACGCCGCGAAGTACACCGACCCTGCGACGCGCCTGCGCATCCCGGCCGATCTCCCACCCCCTATTGCCGACGAAGTACGCCGCTGCGCGGTCGAGGCGTTCCGCGCGATTGACGCGCAAGGGTTGGCGCGGGTGGACTTCTTCTACGACGAGGCGCATGAGCGGGTGCTAATCAATGAAATCAACACGATGCCGGGTTTCACGTCCACGAGCATGTACGCGATGATGTGGCAGGCGGTTGGCGTCTCGTATGGCGAGTTGGTGGATCGGCTGATCGCCCTCGCCATCGCGCGGCACGACCGTCGTCGCCGTCGTCGCGGGGAGGCGTAAGCGATGGCGCGCGGGATGACGGCAAAACGCGTCGGGCAGGCGTGCGTCTACACTCTCCGGTGGGCGGTCGTGATGCTGCGGAACGGCCGGCTACCCGCAGGG
>JALYXG010000015.1 GCA_030947205.1 Chloroflexota bacterium | reverse complement strand
GGCCATCGCTTCGGATAGTCCATCGCCGGGACGACCGTGATCGCGGGCAGCCAGTCCGCCTGATCGAGGATCAGCACGGGCATGATTGAGATGCGGAAGGGGTAATCCTCGGTCGCCTTTTTCGGGTCCTTGCTCTTCCAGATCGGCGTATGGTGATCCTCCCAGTAGTCGGACGTCACTTCCACGATGCCGCCGAATGCCTGCGCGCCCGTCAGATAATAAACGAAGGTGTCGCCCGCGTGCATCTGCTCGGCCTTCTTGCGGTGGCGGGATTTGATGCCCTGCACCGTCCAGCCGAGGTCGCGGCTCTTCTCGAAATTGCCCGGTGATCCGACAAGTATCCAGTGATTTGCCATCGGCTCGTTCCCTTTCGCTCGTGCGCAGTCAGCCTTCTTCATCCGTGGGTAGGTCAGGGTCGAGTAGCCCCTGGCGGAAAAGCCGCCGCGCTAACGTATAGATGTCGTTCTTATCGCCTCGCTTGCGTCTACCGATAGCGACGACATGGACAATCACCGTTTGATTGTCGAGTTGATAGATGATGCGATAGTGTTGCCCGACCGCACGAACGGAGTAATGACCGGCGAGTTCCTCGAAGAGCGGCTTCCCGCGCTGCTCCGGTTCGTGCGTGAGATCATCAATGCGCGCGATAACCGCTGTACGTATCCGCATGTCGGTGATCGCACGAATCTGTGCCCGCGCCACCGGTGTAAGGATAATCTGCCATGTGAGATTCACACGCCCAGCTCGGCCTTGACGGTTTCCCAAGGAATAGTTTCGCCGCGCGCGATCTCCTGAGCGCTCTGACGCAACGCTGCCATCAGTTCCGGATCGCCGAGAATTTCCAGTGTCTCCGTGATTGACTCGTAGAGTTCCCACGAAAGCACCGCCATCACCGGTCGCCCGTGCCGCGTCACTTGTACTGTCAGTTCCGGTTCTTTCTCGAACTGCTCCGGCAATCGGGTGAATTGCTCGCGCGCTTCGGCCATCGAGAGCTTCGCTACCATACTCATACTCCTTTGTCGGGAATTGTACAAATATTCGTACAATTCTCGAATGAGAATACCCCATACCTGCGTGGTCGTCCACCGATTGGACGCACGTTTTCTTTATTGTCGCATCTGTGCAAGCACATGCCGTTTCGTGTCGTCATATTCCGCCTGTGAAATCAATCCTTTAGGATGTACGCAATTGGATGCACTTTCCCTGGTGGTGGCGGGCTTTGGTAGTACCCCAGTGAACCGTGGTTCGGCAGCATGCGCCATCTCCCGCAGCCAGTGTGGTCGTCTCCCGCGTCGTTTGACAACCGGTAACGGGACGCGGTAGCGCAGCTGCACCGGTAGCGTTGCTCGCGCTGCGAGTGAATAACGATGTGCCCTTCTCCGGCACGCCCATAGACCCACCATTGCGGATTGTGGCAGACTTGTTCCTGCGGGTTCATGCGACTCCTCCTTGCTGACTCAAGCACCAGCAAGACTGCCGCAGAACCCGTCTTTGTTCAACTCCTTCCCTTCATCCACGCTTCACTGGGGTGCTACCTGCAAATTCCTGGAACGGTGTATTCTCGTTATCTTGGAATGCCCTCACTTGTGCCAGAAGGGAGATATTGATGTCGAGTGATCTCGCCGAACATATCGCCACGATTCGTGTCATCGACACGCACAGTCACATGGAGAGCGATCTTCAGTGGGAGAAGAATGGCCCGCCGGATGTGCTGGTGGATTTGTTTGGCATGTACAGCCGGGACGACCTCGTGGTTGCGGGCGCAGCCTCAGCGGCGGTCGAGCGCTTGCTCGATGGCGCTGATCCCGACATCGAGGGGCGTTTCGATGCGATTGCCGGGGCGTGGCACGCGATGCAGTTCACGGGATACGGGGAAGTCGTACGCATTGTTGCGTCGCAGTTGTACGGCATCGAAGAGCTCAGTGGCCCAGCGGCACGACAGGCGCAGACGCGGCTCGATACACTCCGCACCGCCGAAGGCTGCCTGCATCTCCTCCGCGACCGAGCGAAACTCGACCATATTCAAATTGATAGCGGTCTGCATGAGCCGGAGCGCAGTGCAATCGCTCCGGATTTCTACCTCTATGACCTCTCTTGGGCAGGGTTTTGCCGATGCGATCTGAGCACAGAGCGGCGTGCGTTACTGGCCGAGATGACGGATGTCACCGTGACAGACCTCGCGTCGTTGCGTCGTGCGATGGAGACCCTGTTCGAGCGATATGGCCCACAGTCGATTGCCGTGAAGTCGCAGCACGCGTATCAGCGCACCCTTTCCTGGCAAGAAAGGGATGATGCGAGCGCGAGCCGCGCCTTGCAAGCGATTCTCGCGAATGACCCGGATACCACGGGGAGTGAGTCACCGGCTCGTCTCTGTTTGGGAGATTGGTGTCTCGCCCGCGGGGCGGAATTGGCGGAGACGTACGGTCTGCCGTTCAAGATTCATACCGGCTATCTCGCGGGGACGGCAACGCACGCGAGTACGGGTGACGGGATGCCGCTCCAGCGCCTGCGAGCGGCCAATCTCACGCCACTGCTGACGCGATACCCGCGGACTCGATTCGTCCTGATGCATATCTCCTACCCCTATGACGCGGAATTGCTCGCCATCGCAAAGCGTTTCCCGAACGCGTACGTGGATCTCTGCTGGGCGTGGTCCATTGATCCTGTAACGAGTGGGGAATTCGTGCGCCGCTTTCTCCATACCGCGCCGATCAATAAGCTGTTTGGCTTCGGCGACGACACGCGGACACCGACGATGGCGTACGGATATGCGGTACAGATGCGCCGCTGGCTCACTCGCACGCTCGAAGCCGAGGTCGTGGACGGCCTCCTGACGACCACCCAGGCGATGGATATAGCGACACAGCTCCTGCGTAGCAATCAGCAGGCATGCTTTGATATCGAGGGACGGCAACGCGCCCTGCGCGGTGGATAGCATCCCCATCCGTCCGTCCATCGTTGCTGTAAGAGTTGTGCGCGATGCTTGTGCAGCCCCTAATTTGGGTGGGGTTACAGCACCCGCAGCCGTGCGGTACTCTCCTCTTGTCGAACGTACGTTCACATCGCGCGGTGGAAACGATTCCTTGATGGCCGACAACGAGAATCAGACAATCATCGAGAGCGATGAGGCTGCTGAGGAAGCAGGCGATCATTACGCCTGGCTGCGCCAGCGGACATATCTCTACCTGCGCGAGAACAACGGCGCGGCGCACGAGGACGCGGTTATCCGCCATGTCTTCGGCTCCGGCGGGCCGCCCGCATTGTGGCGGACGCTGATCCGCACGGTGCTGGATGAGCCCGCGACCTTTCGCCTGCGACCGGATATGCATTGGGCGCTCGTCGAACAGATCGCCGTCCCCGCTACGCTGGACGATCTCGCGGGTACGGGCGAATACATCGTCCTCGATGTCGAGACGACGGGTTTGCGCCCGTTCAAGCAGCGGCTAATCGAAGTCTGCGCGCTCAAGATCCGTGAGGGGGAGAGCGTGGACACCTTCACGACGCTCCTCGATCCTGAGAGGCGCCTGCCCCGCTTCATCACCGAACTGACCGGGATCACCGAGGAGATTGTAGTGAACGCGCCGCGTTTCGCGGCGGTGGCGGACGCTGCCTAACCACGGTTCACTGGGGTACTACCCGGGCCTTAGCCTGCCTCTCTGGTGCAGGCTAAAGCCCGCCACCACCAGGAAATTCGCGAATCATCTGAACTCAAAGATTTGTCCTAAGATCGTCACAATATCATAGCAGGAACAAGGCGTATTCGCCGTGTGTTATACTTTTCAGGAAGGCGGAACGACCCCGCCTGACCTCGGTAATACACTGCACACAACAGGAAAAGGTGACGCGCACGAATGGCTACCGCTCCCGCCGTTTCTTCGGTACATCCACCCACCGATATGACGTACTTCCTGCCGCTCGAAGCGCAGTTGCAGGGCGCGGGCATGGGCGTCTCCGATCTTTCGCTCGTCGCGCGCGCCTACACGATGGCAGCGGACGCACACGCCGGGGTGGAGCGCAAGTCGGGCGAGGCGTACATTACGCATCCCGTGGCGGTCGCGACGATCCTCGCCGATATGCAGATGGACGCCGAGACGATTGCCGCCGCCCTGCTCCATGACGTGCCCGAAGATACGAGTATCACGCTCGACAACATCCGCAATCAGTTCGGCGACAAGGTCGCTCGATTGGTGGACGGCGTCACGAAACTCGAGCGGATCGAGTGGACGGCGGGCAAGGAAGATTCCTCGAAGGCGGAAAGCCTGCGCAAGATGTTCCTCGCGATGGCGGACGATGTGCGGGTGGTGCTGATCAAACTGGCGGATCGCCTGCACAACATGCGCACGATCAGCGCGATGTCCGAACGCTCGCAGATGGCGAATGCCCAGGAGACGCTGGAGATTTACGCGCCACTGGCGAACCGGCTCGGCATCTGGCAGATCAAGAGCGAACTGGAGGACCTCGCCTTCCGCACGCTCGAACCGGACCGCTACCGCGCGATTGACGCCTCGCTCGAAGCGCAGGGCGGCAATCGTACCGCCTACATCAACCGGGTGATCGAGACGCTGAAAGAAGCGCTCGGCGCGGCGGGCATCCCGGCCGAAGTCTACGGTCGGGCCAAGCACCTCTGGTCCATCGCCCGGAAGATGGATCAGAAGCGCCGGACGCTCG
>JALYXG010000006.1 GCA_030947205.1 Chloroflexota bacterium | reverse complement strand
CAGTACCTGCTCGGCCATGTGCCGGGTGCGGTGCATGCATACTGGGAAGATTTGGTCGAAACCCATGCGGACACCTACGGGCGGCTCGCGGGGAGACCGCAGCGCGAAAAGACCTTCGGTAGCCTCGGCATCGAGCAGAAGACGCTGGTCGTCGTCTATGACCGCAGCGACAACCGGGCGGCGGCGCGCTTTGCGTGGGCGCTCTGGTACGCGGGCCATCCGAATGTCCGCATCCTCAACGGTGGGCTGGCAGACTGGACAGCGGCGGGATACGCGCTCGATCAAACCACGCATACCGCGCCGCGCGTCTTTTTCCGCGATCTGCCGGACGAATCGCTGCTCATCAATCGCTGCGATATGTTCAAGGCAACCACCGATCCGCACGCCGTCATCCTCGATGTCCGCACCGACAGCGAAATCACGCAGACGTGGGACAACACGACGCAGATCGGCAGCATCGCTAATTCCCGCCGCCTCCCGTGGACGTCGTTCGTCCGCGATCCGAAGCTGCCCGCATTCCGCTCCCCGGACGATCTGCGGACGCTGCTCCTGGGCGTCGGTGCGACGCCGGAGCGGAACATCGCGATCTACGGCACGTTCAGCAACGACGCCGCCCTTCCCTTCCTCGCCCTCAAGGCGCTCGGCTACGTGAATGTCAAACTCTATGATGGCGGCTGGGCCGAATGGGGCGTCAGTCCCTCCCTCGCCAAACTCGGCCAGCCTTGCGCATGATTGACAGGGGGAAGTAGTCAGTGGGAACATCCCCGTTCTGACTACCGACTACTGTCTACTTTTCAAGGAGGAATCCCGATGGTAAGCGGGCAGCGAGCGGATTATCACGACCGGGTGCGGCGGGCGCAGGCGGAGATGGCGCGGCAGGGCGTGGATGCGCTGGCGATCGGTGTCGGCGCGGACCTGATCTACCTCGCGGGCTATCCTTCGCACAATAGCGAGCGACTGACGCTGATGATCGTCCCGAAAGAGGGCGCGCCGAAGATCGTCGTCCCGCAGCTCGAAGCGCCGCGCCTCGGCCCGGCGGGTGTGCCGTTCGAGGCAGTCGCGTGGGAAGAGACCGCCGACCCGTCGAGCATCGCGGCGGACATCATCTGGGAAACGGGCGCACGGTCGGTCGCCTCCGGTGACGAACTGTGGGCGAGTTTTCTCATCAAGATGCAGCGCCACCTGCCCGAAGTGAAGTGGGAGATCGCGGGCGGCATCATGCGCGAACTCAGGATGTGCAAGGATGCGGCGGAGGTCGCGCTGATCCGCGAGGCGTCGCACCGCACCGACGCGGCGTGGGTGGAATTCACGCAGACGAAAATTGCCGGGCTGACCGAGCGGCAAGCAGGCGAACGATTGATGGGCTTGATGCGCGACCACGGCATGGAATCGGTTGCCTTCTGCATCTGTGCCTCCGGCCCGAACAGCGCCAGCCCGCACTACAGCACCGCCGACCGTGTGATCGGTGAGGGCGACTCGGTCGTCTTCGACTTCGGCGGCCGCTATCAGCATTACGTCTCGGACATCACGCGTACCGTCCACATCGGCGATCCGTCCGACGAGTATCGGAAGGTCTACGAGGTCGTCCTGCGCGCGAACGAGGCGGCCTTTGCGGCAGTGCGGCCCGGCGTCGCCTGCCAGGAGATTGACCGAGCGGCACGCAAGGTGATCACCGACGCGGGCTACGGCGAATACTTCATCCATCGCGTCGGCCACGGCCTCGGGCTTGACGTGCACGAGGAGCCGTACATGGTCGAGGGGAACACGCTGCCGCTGCGCGTCGGCATGGTCTTCTCCGACGAGCCGGGCGTCTACATCCCCGGCAAATTCGGCGTCCGCATCGAGGATAGCGTCGTTTGCACCGAGACGGGCGGCGAGAAACTGAACGACGCACCGCGCGACCTGCTCGTCATGCAGTAGTCGCCAGGTGCCAAACGTCGAATACGAAGACGAACTACGCACGCTGGCCGCACAGCCGGTCGGCACAACCGTCTTCGTCGAGGAGACGCGGGAGCGTTTGATCGCGGTTGGGAACGTTCCGGCGCATATTGCGGCGCGCTTGCACTGGACGCAGCAGAATATCTGGCTACCGGGACATGCACGGGATTATATTCTCGGTCGGCATGCGATCTTCCCAGATGTGTTTGCTGCTGTACAGGCAGTATTGTCCGCACCGAGCGGCATCTATGTCAGCCAGAAGCGCCCGAACTGCGTCCTCTTTCTCGCAGATGCAGGCATGCTGCACCAACGGCAACTATTGTCCAGCGACAGCGTGCCATATGTGGATGCTATAATCGAGCGTCGTGTAGTCACAGGTGGGTTTTATCTTCGTTGCTTTCACCTCTCGCCCGCGACGCGGAATAAAGGAGGGTTGCGATTATGGCCGTGAATGCCGATCTTTACATTGATCGCAACATCGTAGGGATAACGCTTCTCCCTGAAAATCGTGGATCGTCCATCGGCGATGATATTGACGTACCCGGCTACACTGCGAATGAAATTACTTGGTGGTATTGGGACAATGAGAAGTTGATGCGCGGCGAGCGCGAATTCCTTGGCATCGAGGTCATAGACATCACGCTGTTGAGTGAGGCCGATGTCGCAGCACTGGCGCGTCTCGATCTCCCGACGATTGACAACGCCGAGTATGGGCTGTCTGACGTGACGATTGCCGACGCGCTTCGATGGGCGCAGCATCGCGCGCTCGACCTGCCCGCACACACCGCGCACGCAAAGGCGTCATGATCGTCGGTGTGGCGCGGATCGCACTTGAACTGCCCGGCGCGCACTCCTTGAAGGAGAAGCGCAGCGTCGTGAAATCGCTCCTCGCGCGGTTGCAGAATCGGTTCAATGTCTCGGCGGCGGAAGTTGAGGCGCAGGATACGTGGGGTATCGCCGTCATCGGCATCACTTGCACCAGCACGTCCGCCCGCCATGCCGACGAAATGCTCGCCAGTGTCGTCCGCTTCGTTGAGCAGAACGGGGCGGAGTATTACGTCAGCGACGTGCAGACCGAGACGCTCTCCGCGTGACAGGACCCCTGCTTCGTGAGAAACCAATCGTCGATCATGCGCACTGCACCGTGCGATTCTGACAACGGTGTCAGCAAAATAGGTAGGATTACGGATGTTTCTGTCAGCATTCGGTCGTACGATACATGCATCAAGGGAACGAGCGCTCGGCGAGACGGACGCGGAGGATCGCCTGCAAGAGGCATCGTCGGCATCGCGTGCAAGACCGGGGCGCTCCCCTCTCAATCAGTGAAGCGGTGGGCAGAAGCGCTCGCCGCTTACCTTTGTCCGCGTACTACAAGATTTGCACAGCCTACCCCTCTTGCGCGTTTCACGCAGATGCCGTAGACTACGGGTGTACGTACACGTCGTGCGTACAGGCCAACGGTGAGCGATGTGCCGGTGTCGCAATGCCGTCAGCGTGGGAGGGCAGCATGGCCGAGGCCAAGACGAAGACCATTTCGTCAACAGAGTTCCAGCGCAACATTGGTGCAGTCATTGACCAGGTGCGAAATGGCAAGAGCGCAGTGATTGTCGCCGCACACGGGAGGCCACAGGTCGCGATCCTGCCGGTTGATGAATACGACGCCCTCATGGAAGCACGGCGGCAACTGGCCTGGACACGGCTCGCCCGCTTGACGACCGAGAGCGTCGCCCCACCAACCGATCAGGTTCTTGAGGCGAGCACAGGGGACGACTAGGCCGGTGATCGGCGACCGGCCTCCAATGCACGACGGCGACCTGCTGGTCGCCGTCGCCCTTTGCCTACGCGAAGCCGCTGGCCGTTATGGCCCTTCGGCGTCATCGCTCGTGGCGGATTCATTCTCGTACCACTCTGCGGCGAGCACGTCCGCCGATTTCCATGCATACTGGCCCTCGGTGAGCACGGCAGTCCGCTCGTCCGGGTCGCTCGATTCGCCGAGGAACCAGGTCAGATCCGGCTCCTCGTCCTCCGCCAATGTAATCGGCACGTCTATCGTCATGCCCCCCTTAAAGTAGAGCCGCACGATGTATTCCGCCATATCCGCTCCTCCTGCCTATCGCAAAACCGGGCGCGACACGCCCCCGGCATTCGCCAGTGTAGCAGCACGATGGTGCGGGAGGGAACCTCACCCCCCAGCCCCCTCTCCTTTGACCAAGCAAAGGAGAGGGGGAGCGATGCAGGGAGCGCGGGACATTGGCGAACACCACGGCACCCCCAGCGAATCCCCCCTCTCTATTGCTGACAAGCAATGGAGAGGGGCCGGGGGTGAGGTTCCCCGTCGCCATGATTAAGTACATCGGCTCCAAACGAACGCTCGCGCCCTATATCAGTGAGATCGTGCGCAGTCTGCCTGATGTGCGCCGGGTCTGCGATCTGTTCGCGGGCACGACACGCATCGGGCAGGCGATAAAGCAATGCGGCCTTCGGGTACACAGCAACGATCTAGCGACCTACAGCGCGGTCTTCGGCACAACGTATATTGCAGCAGACGCGACGATTATTGATACGCAGCGGCTCCAGCGACTGATCGCGGAACTGATGATGCTCCCGCCGGTGCGCGGGTACTTCACCAAAACGTTCTGCGAGGAATCGCGCTATTTCCAGCCGTTCAACGGCATGAAGATGGACGCTATTCGCGCGGGCATAGACGTGCTGGCAACGAACGAAACCGAGCGGGCGATCCTGCTCACCTCACTGATCGAAGCTGCCGACCGTGTGGATTCGACGACTGGGCTGCAAATGGCATATTTGAAGGGATGGTCGGCCCGCTCCTACAATCCGCTCACACTGCGGCTGCCCGAACTGCTTCCCGGCGGCGGCACCGTGACGCGGAGCGACGCGAACGACCTCGTGCGGCAACTCGACACGGATATTGACCTCGTCTACATTGACCCGCCCTATAACCAACACTCGTATTTCAGCAACTACCACATCTGGGAGACGTTTGTCCGCAACGATGCGCCCCCAACGTATGGCATCGCGAAGAAGCGAGAAGATTGCCGCACCGAAAAGAGCGCGTACAACTCGAAGAAGCAGGCCGGCACGGTCTTCGCGGACTTGTTGAACGCGATCCGCGCGCCGTATCTCCTCGTCTCATTCAATTCCGAAGGCTATTTCACGCGGGACGAAATCACCGCAATGCTCGACGGAAAAGGATACGTCGCTTCTGTCGCGCTCGACTTCAA
>JALYXG010000001.1 GCA_030947205.1 Chloroflexota bacterium | reverse complement strand
AGTCGGTCGCGTGGTCCATCTTCGCCTTCCTCTCTCCCCTCAACGCTACGACACGGTATGGGTTCCGTGGGCGACGGGCATCTTGCCTCGTGATACGTGGTCAACGCCACTCGATACGGTCCAGACTGTTGTTGTCCAGTGATTCTGTCACTCTAACTGTTCAGTGATTGTGTCACCCCGCTGCGGGAATCTCCGCTTCCACGGATGATCCCTCCCCGGTTTCGTCGTGCTGATCCGTGTACCTGCCCGCTCCCGGCGCACGGTTGGCGGTGGCGCGACCGGCACGGGCGCGTCCGCCGCTGCTGCGACCCCCCGGCGTCCGCCGCGTGCCCGCAGCAGCGGCGCTTCCACAGGCGCGGGCGTCGTCGCGAGACAGTCACCGTGATACTAGACGGCCAGCGCGCCATCCAACCGTTCCTGCACTTCCACATTCGCCCGTGCCCACGACCGGCGGCGCGGCCCCGGCAGCAGTTGCAGCCGTTCCCCGCCGAAGCGCACCGTGTTGTCCATCCCGACCGTCCGCTGATATTTGAAGCAGAAGAGCGTATCGCAGTCCGTTTCCGCCTCCATCGCCCGGTAGCAGTCTCCTTCCGCCGCCGCCGACACCATGAAGCGGTCGTTGTACTCGCCGAGAAAGGCAGGTAAGCAGGCGCTCGCCTCCGCTGCATTCGTCGCCCCTGCCAGTCGCAACACGCTCACGAGGCGGTCTTGCAACCTCCCGAACAACCGCTCAACGCGCCCTTTCGCTTGCGGGCTGCGCGCCGCAACCGCGGTGATCGCCAGTGCGTCGAGTAATCGCCCGAACTGCGTCGGCTCCCGCGCACCCGCCAACTGCTCCGCCACCGTTTCCGGCGCGTTTACCCGGAAGATGCTGTGCCGGTCGTGGTAGAGGGCCAGCGGGCGACCGTGCGTCGTGACGATCATCCGCACGAGGAGGAAATACCCCTCTCGCATCCTCCTCCGCCCGGAAGAGCAGGGCGAGCAGTTCCCCGGTCGCGTCGTCAATCGCTGCGAACAGGGTGAGGCGTGGCCCCCGTCCTTCCAGCCAATCGTGCGGACTCGCGTCAATCTGGACGAGCATCCCGGCGCGCGCATACCGCTCCCGACGACTCCGATGTCGTGGCGCCCGCCGCGTGCGCGGGCTGCGGATGCCGTCTGCCAATAAGATGCGCCGCACACTCGAGCGCGAGAGGGCGATTCCTTCGTTCCCCTCTACCTGCTCGGTCAAGTGCTGCTGATTGAAGCCGACATACTTCCCCGTCGCCAGGTGGGAGACCTGCTGCCGCATCGCCTGCGGGATCGTGTGCGCGGGTTGGCGACCCCGATTACCATGCGCTAACGCGGCCACGCCGTCGCGCCGAAACCCTACCAATAACCGCTTCGTGTGTCGCTGCGACACCGCCAGACAGTCCGCCGCTTCCGCGATGGATACCGTCCCGCTCACCACCGCAGTGAGGATCATCACCCGTCGTTGGTCCTGTTGGTTCATTGTCACGTTCTCCATCGCGTGACATTTTCACTGAACCCTTATCGGGTGACCTAATCATAGAACACCGACAAATCTTCGGCGCGTAGCATCCTTCCATCGAGCATTGTGTATACTGACGCCAACTGAGAATGTGCATCGTCTCCGCCATCTCGCGGGCGGATGCGAAGGAGGAACTATGGCACTGATTACGACATCCGAGTTCAAGCGCGGGACGACGATCATTTTCCAGGGGCAGCCGCACCAGATGGTGGAAGTGGAGTTCGTCAACCCCGGCAAAGGTTCGGCGTTCCTGCGCACGAAGCTGAAAAGCCTGCGCACAGGCCGCGTCGTGGATTTCACGTTCAAATCGGGTGAAACGGTCGAGGATTACCTGATACGCAACGAGGACATGCAGTACCTCTACCAGGAGGGCGAGGACTTCTTTTTCATGAACCAGAGCACGTTCGAGCAAGTCTCCGTGCCGCGCGAGGTGCTCGGCAATATGGCGAACTTCCTCCGCGAGGGCGAGACGTACGAACTTCTGGTGCATGAATCGGAAGGCGTTGGCGTCCGGCCGCCGAAACGTGCGGTCGTCACGGTGACGGAGGCGGAAATCGCGGCGCGCGGCAACACGGTGCAGGGCGTCAACAAGGCCGTCATGGTGGATACCGGGGCGACGGTGCAGGTACCGGCGTTCGTCAAGGAGGGCGACCGGATCGCCGTCAACCCGGAAACCGGCGACTACATCGAGCGTGTCAACGACTAACGGATGCACGATGCCGGTCGCATTGTTCGGGCCTTCGTTGACAGAAAATCTCGTGCTCGGCTACACTTGGGACGACCGCGCGACCGTTGGCGGATGGTGCAATGGTAGCACAGAGGACTTTGGATCCTTTAATCTAGGTTCGAATCCTAGTCCGCCAGCCACACCTGCACGCGCCAGGGAGCGCGCCGCTCCTCAATGATGGG